>JAJFHK010000278.1 GCA_021775655.1 Filomicrobium sp.
ACCACCGCTCGATCCACCGGGTGTCAGCTCTGGTTGCCATGGATTTCCAGTCGCGCCGAAAACCTTGTTATCTGTATAACCGGCCAGCGCCAGCTCGGGGACATTTGCCTTGCCGAAAATGATCGCTCCGGCCGCACGCAATCGGGTGACGGCGAGTTCGTCTTGCTCGGGAATGTCTTCGCGAAATAGTCTGCTGCCCCAGGTCGCCGTTAGGCTGGCTACACGAATATTGTCCTTGATGACGACCGGCACCCCATCCAGGGGCGACAGTTGACTGGCGTCTTTCCACCTCGACGCAGAGGCGGCAGCGGCTTCATGGATTGCAATCTTATCGATCGCTACGATGGCATTGAGAACCTGATTCCAGCGCTCGTATTGGGCAAGACACGCATCAGTCACCTCAACCGGACTGACATCGCCAGACTGGAAGAGTGCCGACAACTCGGTGGCAGTCCGTTCGTGAAGCGGCCCGTCCAGTTGTTTCATATCTCTGTTGCCGAGCTGACCAAGGTCACTGGCTCACCATGTGTTGGTATTACTGACGGACCGCGCTTCAATCATCCAGCCATGCGACGGCGCGGATCGGACTGCCGGTGCCGCCTTTGATCTTCAGAGGAAAACCGATGAATCGGAAACGTCCCTTACCGACCAACTTTTCGAGATTGACGAGTCCCTCGACGTGGGTGAACCCCATGTCGCGGCACACGAGGTGGACTTCGAAGTTGTTTTTACCAGGCCGGCCGGGGCTTACCGCCTCGACACCGAACATGCCGATACCTTTGCCACCAAGCCACTCAGCCGATTCTTTTGTGAGCCCTGGAAAATCGGTAAGGTAGCCGGGCGTTCCGTAGCAGCGGCGAAAAAAGTCCATATGCAAAAGGACCATGTCGCCCTTTTTTATCTCTACGCTGGCGGCGTCTACGGCTGCCTCAAGGTCTGCGATCGAAATATCAGACTGCAATGGCTTGTGCGACAGGTCGAGGCAGACGGCTTCGGTAAAAAACTGTTCCAGCGGTAGTTCATCGATCGATTTGGCACCGTCTTTTGCATCGAAATGCTTTGGCGCATCGACGTGGGTGCCGGCGTGGTCTCCCATCGAGATCGCCATCGTGGCTGACGAAAACTTCACGCCTTCAGCGTTGCGGATTTCGTCGTGGGTGCTGTAGGGCGTCAAGATGATCGAGGGATGGTTCAGAAGCCTCGGCATCTTGTGATAAATGTCGCGGCTGAGATCGATCAACGCCATTGTGGACTCCGTCCGATTATATTGGTTACCAGCGGCAACCAATATAATCGGACTGGCGTTCACCCTGCAAGGATCTGTTTCATGCGAAGTGGCAAATTAAATAGGAACTCGTCGAGCGCGAACAGCTCGGTCGCACGGGCATAGTCGATGTGGGAAACGTGTAGAGGTGGCGGTCGCAGGCGCGTCCGGCCGTAGTTCACGGACATGCCGTGCATTACGCCGGAAGCAAACGAAGCGACCTGGGGCACCGGACCAGCGAGCATGATCTGGTCGGGCGATACCGCCGCGCTGACGGCAAATAGGTTCTGACCGAGGACGAGGCCGGCCTCGTGGAATAGTGCTTGGAGAGCCCTCTCTTCCTTGTTTGCTCGTGCAATTGTTTTCGAAAGTGCGCGCGGGTCATAATGTGCGGCCGAGGGCGCCGATGATCGAGTGGTGATGACCGATCCACTCAGACGGTTAAGAATCGCAAATCCCGAAACGAGTGTGTTCAGACATCCTCGCGCCCCGCATAGACAGGGGTCGCTTGCCCCCGGGACGAGTATGTGCCCGATCATTCTTTCGTCCTGATCGCTCCGATGCGGTCGACCATCAATGACAAGGCTGGCGCCAAGGCCCATTGCAATGTGAACCAGCAGTACCGTACTTCTCCGTTCGGCGGCCGGATTATTGCGTGATTCCGCGACGTTGAGAGCGTGACCCACGTTTTCCAGGCGCACCGGGATCTTGAACTCGTTTTCTATCAAAGGGCGTAGTGGCAATCCGATCAGCTTCTCGATCGAGCCGGCTTTGAGGAGGCCAAGTCCGTGATCGATCGATCCCGCCGCCACAACGCCGAAACCCAGGAGCCGGGCTTTGGGCACGCGGGCGTTGGCTATCAGCGTCCTGGCACGTTTGCCCAGTTCCCCGACAATCGCGTCGCTCGAGAACTTCGTCAGATCGGACAGATCCGTCTTTGCTACAACGTCGCCGGCGATATTGATGAGCGACAGACGCTTTTCAAAAAGCGTCAAGCAGGCAGACAGGATGAACGCGCCGTCTGGATTAATACTCAAGCCAACCTGTCGACGGCCGGGCCGCGTGTTGTCGATGATCTCTTCACCTTCGTTCACCAGCCCTGCGTCGATGAGTTCTCGAGTGATGCGAGAAACCGCTGCATCGGTCAGTCCAACCCGCGAGGTGATTTCGGAACGGGAGATGCTTGGGTTACTATCAATGCACCTCAAAATTGATCCGCGATTGTGGTCGCGAATTGTGCGCAAGTGCCCTGAATGAGTTGGTGCAGTGGCGTTCATGTTACCGTTGGTTTGTTTCTTCAGGTAAGTAATATTGTTCACGGCAGGATATATGGAATCTCCGGTTTCGGAAGGTTGATTTGCCGGTGATTTTGAAAAGACCGCTTCAGGGCGCTCGCTCATCGCGGCCATGGCTGGCTCACATTTGCGGAATTTGCGGGCTGGCCAGTAGCTGACCTACAGGAATGCGAACAGAGATCCGTTTGAGCCAAAGAAACTAAGTAGGCGCTTGCCGACAACCCGGTCGACACGGCCAATGGCCAGCCGATGCGAGGATTGATACCGTGATAAATGCCGCAAATTCCTATCCAGCGTCAGGCTCCGCTCTGTACTGACCATGAAGTCCCGCGGCAAATTCCACCAGAAGTTCTGCGACCGGGTTCGTAGCGCCCAAGGATATCGGGCGGCAAACCACCGGGACTGAGCATCAACTTGAAGGCCAACGATTCAGGTGGTCCGTCCAGTGCCAATTTCTAGGTCGTCTAAAAACTGTGATCATGCCTGATGGTCATGACTCTTCGCCTTTGTGTTCTAGCGTTTTGCTTGGCGGTGCTTCTGCACGATTGAGGTGCAGGCTGACCGGAACAGAGCGAATCAAATCGTCAAGCACCGGGCAGTGCGCATCGATAGTCCTTTGAAGAGATGCCAGCTGTTCGGCGGTCGCCGGGCTGTCGATCACCACATTGCCTTCGATCTTCACGAACCCGGCCGGCACGGTGTCGTCAACACCCATGAACCCGCGCAGGTCCTGCGTGCCTCGCAGTTCAATCGAGATACCATATGATGGGAATACCCATAGCCTCCGCATACAAGCGCCAAGTGACTTCCTGGCACGCAGCAAGTGCGGCCAACAATAGTTCGCTCGGTTTGGGTCCCAGGTTAGCACCTTCAAAGCCATAGGGCTGGTCGGATGTAATGGTGTGGCTTCGCATGCTGATCCTACTGCAATAGCCGCCCTGGTTTTCGCTAGTGGCAGTCACCGTTAGCGGGTCCGTCGCGCTTCCATCCTTGATCGCATCGTGCGTGCGCTTGAGGAGGTGCGCGTAGTATTCTTGTCCTATTGGCTTGTTTTTCCTTGCGTGCTGGAACCTGGAAATTCAAATTTGCCGGTTGAGACGCGGCTTCCAGAACGGACGAAACAATTTAATCTTGGGACAGCGATTCATACCCACCTCCAACCCGGCGAATTCAGCAAGTTTCGCGGCCCCATCGTTTCGTAAACTGATCTGCGCCCAGGGAACTTTGGCACCGATTTCGATAGCTTCTTGTGTAATGCCGTAGAGCGCTGGTGGGGGCTGGAAGACCTGAACCATGTCGGCTGGACGATCAACATCCTTCAGCGAGGATAGACTTTGAGGCCGCGAAATTCTACGCCCATCGCCGCAGGTCTCCGGCGTCGCTGTGGAAGCGTTCGGGCGCTCAAGTGGGCGTGAGGAACAGCAGCTCTGAACGTCAGCGATAGGCTGCATCAAGCTGAAATTCGAAAGACATTCGAGGTAGAGGAAATTCCATAAATTGTATACCGAATCACCACACACCGATATCAGCTGAAGAATTATCTAGCGCGCCAACAGCGAATCAGGAAGGCTCGGGCCCAAAGCAGTTGATCTGCGCGGAGGTTAGACGATGCTTGACACAGTTGAAGCGAGCACATTCGAAGAAAGTGGCACGGCTCAACACAAAGCTCGCAGTGACGGGGGCGAACTTCGATCATACTATGCGGCGGCGCAGTACAGATACGAAAGTGATGCGTCGGACACGTGGTTAGGCCGCCTTTGGGTATGGTGGAAGATGCAGACATATGACCCGGTCGTTGATAAGCGTGTGCCGGCACAGGTGCGTCACGATCTGTGGTGGTCTAGTCAATAGCAATGACGTTGGCGCTGAGATCCGATATTTCACAGCATATCGGTTGGCCGCTGGCCCGAGCCGCCAAAAATGGGCAGATATTTTTTTCCGAACTTCGGCGGCTTGTCAGTGCGCCACATAACCGGCGAGAGCCAGTCGGATTTTTCCTAGCCTGACCACAACTCGTCGGTTCAGCAGCTCTAACACAATCTTCGTGACTCGTGATCTGAGGTTCCGCAGCGGTTCGGCGCAATTGCGTCGCCGCCAGGTTCTTGAGGGCAAAGCGCATTGGACGTTGGTTGACCGAGGCTTTCGGGGGTTGCCGCCTTGCTCTCCAGCCATCCAAATGGCAAGGCGATTTGCATCGGTGACTGGTGCATCCCGCATTGGTAGTCCATACCAGTGAGAAATCCTCAGATCTTCACCGTCGACCACCGCCGGGCAAGTACCCGACATAACCGACATTTGCTGCTTCATTAGATGTGAATTGCAGAATTGATGCTGGAATCAGACTGGTTTATGTGTGGCTTTGCTCATGCGCAATTGCTAGTGCGTCAGCCCGGACTCTGGCGTCTAGCGCAGGATTCTCGGCCTTGGGTGTTCGGGTGGTGATCGGCACGGGTTGTCGCACAAGGGGAGGATCGCCTTGGTGGCCCGATGGGCTAACCTCAACAGTCGCCCATGAAAAAGGGGTGACGGCAGATATTCGATTGACTAAGTTGCCGGCTTCACGGTCTTTATGGCCGAGCCGCACTACAGCCGAACCAGGAATAGCAAGTCGCCACCAGCTTCGATGCTTGCCCAGCACGTGCAATATCACTCTGTCCAGACAGACTGTTCTCGCTTGTGCCTCCGCAGATACCCTCAGTAGACACCATTCGTCCCTATGATCATGTCGAGTAACCGCCCCGAAGCCTCCACTACTTATTACCTGGGGCTCGATGGCTTGAGAGCCGTCGCCGTACTGCTTGTTCTCTTATTTCATACTCAGTTGGGTTTCGTTCCCGGCGGAAGCATCGGTGTCGATGTGTTTTTCTGCATCTCTGGCTACATTATCACGACCCAAATCTACCAACTCATAGAACGGGGCAAGTTCCGGCTCGACTCATTTTGGGCGAGGCGCGTAGCGAGGCTCTTTCCTGCGGTATTGGCATCGATCGCAGCGACAATACTCGCATTTTCGTTTGTATTTCCGAACTCTGCTTTGCAGCGGCTGTATGACGTTTCGATCTACGGTGCTCTATCTATTTCAAATTTCTACTTTCTCGCCGAGTCCGGATACTTCGATGCTGAATCCAAATTCAAGCCGCTGCTGCACACTTGGTCGCTAGGTGTCGAGTTTCAGTTCTATTTGATCTGGCCACTCCTTTTGATGGCGTCATACCGCCTCGGCGGACGCTACGTTGCCGTGGTAAGCGTCGTCATTCTGGGCATCGCAAGCCTTCTCGCGTCGGTTTATGCCTTTCCCGCATATCCTTCAGAAGTCTTCTTCATGATGCCATTTCGCATTTACCAGTTTTCCTTGGGTGCTGTCATTGCTCTCATGGGGTGGGAAGTGCGGGGTGTGCGAGGGTCGCTACTTGTTTGCGCGGGACTAATCGGACTTGTGCTCAATGCGATCTTAGTCGACACCGCGAGTGCCGGTCTTGTTGAGTCGCATATCTTGCCTGTCGTCTTCTCCGTCATGATCCTTCTTGCAATCCGTTCGGAACTTGCTGGCCAGGTTCTAGGCAACAGAGCAATGGTCTCAATCGGTCAGGCGTCTTATTCGATCTATCTCGTGCACTGGCCGCTTATGGTTATCTATTTCTATGGTGTTTCAGTAGACGTGTCGCTGCAAGCTGCATCGTTGCTCATAGCCGGCAGTCTGTTGCTTGGCTACGCGCTACACTATCTTGTCGAGAAGCCGTTCCGGTTTAGCAAATTTACACCACCGGCGAGGCGAGCTACGACGTTGAAGGCGGTTGCTGTTTCGGCGGTCGCTCTGATCAGTTTTGCTAAATTGGCAGGTGCAAACCAGATTGTCGTATGGCCCGAAGAAGCTAACAAGAGCCCCACACTTCAAGAATCGTTTCCCCAAAAAAGTGGCCTCGCAATCGACGTCAGGAAGCGCGCACGTTACGGGCTTTGCGCATTCTCGGCGGGGCGAAACGCGAGATTTAATGTAAGTGGCTTTGATCCCAAAAAATGTTTTCAGGTCCAAGACGGCAAAGCGAACCTCCTGGTTATTGGAAACAGCATAACAGACAGTATTTATATAGGTCTGATGGAAATGTTAGACTTAGACAAATTTGCAGTTTCGCAAGCTAGCTATGCGGGCTGCCAGCCAGCAAAGAAGCAGGAACTGGTAAGAAACGAAGAGTGCCGCAACTTTGACGATACGAGGCTGAAGTTGGCCCTGAATGGCGATCATGACCTCATCATCCTAGTGTCACAGTGGTTCAGTTTCGGCCCTACCGACGAGTTGGTCTCATTCATTGAAGGCCTGCAAAAGCGGAATAAAAAGGTAATTATCGTATCGGGCAATCCCTTCTTCAACAGATCGGCATTGGAAGTCGTCGAACAGAGTTTCCAGAACGGAATATTCGAAGTGGATATGTTCAAATATCTGATTATGAAAAGGAACTCGACTGACTTGCCCGAACAGCCACCGGCCGATCGTGCTGTTCGAAAGGTAGCCGAACAAACAGGTGCTGCTTATTTCAACGCGTTTCCCCACCTTTGCCCGAATAGTACTTGTCCCGGCACGACTCCCGACGGCCAGTTGATTTATTATGACAACCGACACCTTACGGTTGACGGTTCGAGATACCTTGCCCGAGCGTTGATCCCGGTGATCGAGGGTCTATTGAACAAAGAAGCGAGCCAATAGTCGTCGCGAAGTCAGCTAAGACCAAACTTGTGGTACCCGGAGTAGTCGATTGTTGGCTGGTTGAGAGTGTAGCGATGTCCAACCCATCAATTCTATATGCTTTCAGAATCAGCGCCGGCTGCACGTTTGGTCGCTTCCTGGTTGGAATGGCGTGAGAGTGTTGGCTGCTGCTAGCCGGTTCATTTTGAGCACCCCCTACCACCGGGTTTTTATAGCCGGTGCATTCGCCGCGGCCTTCATTCCGCTATTACTGATACCGTCTCCTGCAATCCCTAAGTCCGCGCATTGCTCAAAGCCACCTATTGTTCCGCGCGCTTTCTGGTCAGCCAAGCCGGCGATTGAAAATCGTATGAGGACGCAGAATCCAAAGTCGATCGTGATTCACCACACAGGTGTACCGGCTCATCCTCACGTGCGGCTTGAGAAAAAACTACAAGATCTGCAGCGTTACTCTCAAAGGCCGGGCAGCGAAGAGGGGCGACCCAAACGGGCGTTGGGAGATATCCCGTATCATTTTTTCATCGGGTACAGCGGACGCATCGGTGAGGGCCGCGGCTTAGAGTTCGCTGGAGATACCAGAACGAATTACGATACGGCTGACAAGATTCAGATCGTTGTTGAAGGGGAATTCATGTCCGAGCGTCCCCAGGCCAAGCAGTTGGCAGCTCTGGAAAGTCTCGTTTGCTGGCTGCGGAGTAAGTTTGCTGTCCCTGTGTCGAGGATCAAGGCACATCAGGACGTGGCGTCGACGAGCTGTCCGGGAAAGAATCTGCTGGAAATTCTGCCAAGATTGAAGTTCGCAAAGTGACAGGTTCGCGAACGCAAAACTCGTGCTCCAAGTCACTATCAGTGCTGCTTTAAGATTGTTCGGTCGTGTCGCGTGGCAAGGCTTGGAGCGGCTATTAGAAGCTTGATTATATGGCTGCAAGAGCGGAGATTGAGAAACCAACCGAGAAATCTCGCGTAGCCGTGAAGCACCTCACGATATTTTCATGGGCGCGTGTCCGTCGATCTGGGCTAGCCTGGATTGGATAAATGTTAAGCGCGTCGGCAAGGCTGCCGTATCATTTAGAATGTGGGGAATTGGATTAAAGGGACACAGTTCATATGCGATGTTTACGAATTTTGGTGGCCGGTATGGCGGTCTTTGTCTGGTTTGGATTTCAAATTGCCCAGCTTTCCGCAGCTCCGACCGCTAAGATTGTCGAGGTCAAGGGCGAGATTATCGATACCTGGTGCTACCTTTCAGGTGTCATGGGCGGGCCGGATGCGGTGGTTGGAACTGCGCATCATACGTGCGCGCTGTGGTGTGCTGCAGGCGGTATTCCGGTTGGTGTGAAAGCTGAAGATGGCACCGTATACATGGTCCTGAAGGTCAAGGGCGAAGATCCACTTGCGCAGTCGGATACGATTCTTGAACTCCAGAGCGACTCTATTGTCGCGAAAGGTGAGCATTACATTCGCGATGGCATCAATTACCTGGTCGTGGCTGAAGTCGTTTCAAACGCGGGCATTACCAATAAGAATCATGATGACTTCGGCGTCGTGCCGGGCTTTGCGATCCCTGAGCTGAATTAAAGGAGCGAAGATGATGGCAATGAAAAACCTAGCAGTGCTCGTAGTGGTTGCCCTGGGATTGGTCGCCTTCGCCGGCAACGCCGTGGCACAAGATTATTCGAAGGGCAGCAACGCGAAAACGTTCGGTCTTAGCGGAGAACAAAAAGCAACGTTTTCGGGGAAGGTCGTCGATATTCATTGCGAGTTGTCGGGCGACTGTCCTGCCAACTGTGGTGGTGGCAATCGTACCCTCGGAATCGTGCGGGCTTCTGACAATGCGCTTGTTATGGTCTCCAAGAGTGCGCAGTTCGAATTCAATGGCGCGGCAGACGATCTCCTGCCCTACTGCAACAAGAACGTTGATGTCGATGGGCTTTTGATTGGGGACGATCCGGGCGTCAAATCGAAGATCTACATGGTGCAGCTCATTCGCGAGACGGGGCAAACGGATTGGGAAATGGCTGAGCTTTGGACGGATGCCTGGAAGAAGCGCAATCCGGATTCTAGTGGTGAAGGCCCCTGGTACCGCCGCGACGAAAGAGTAGCAAAGCAGCTCAAGAAGGAGGGTTATCTGGGTCTGGGGCTAGATGTCGACAAGAAGTGGATAGCGGAAAACCAGTGACCGTTTTCAACCAGCGCTCCGGAATTCGAACAGCGGTCGCCGCTTCGGTGTTTGCGTGCGTCGCGGCAGGCGCTGGTGCGCACAATGGAGTCGTCCACGAAAGTGACGAAGAAGCTGCGCGCCATCTTCGCGAGCAAGGCAATAGGAAGTTGCCTGCGCAGAAAAATACTCCGGGCTTTCCTAATATCAAGGGCGGTGACTTTGAACTGATAGACCAATTCGGAGCGAAACGAACATCGAAAGATCCAAACAATCGATTCCAGCTCTTGTTCTTCGGTTACGCAAAGTGCAAGGCGATCTGCTCGGTCGCATTGCCGCGCATGGCGGAGGTCGCTGACCGCCTCGAAGCTGAAGGCGTGCTGGTTACGCCGCTGATGATCACTGTCGATCCCGAGCGGGATACGGTTGGGGCTCTCGCTGAGGCTGCGCCGAAATATCATTCGCGCCTTGTCGGTCTGACAGGCAGTGAGACGGCGCTGGAAGAGGCTTACCGTGCATTTCAGATCGAGCGCAAAGTCGTATTCGTCGATCCGGAGCAAGGTGCCGTCTACGCGCACGGTTCGTACATCTATTTGCTTGGACCTGACGGGTCGTTCAAGACCCTCTTTCCGCCGATTCTTGGTCCGGACCGGATTGCCGAACTTGTGCACGGCTACGTCAAAGGTAAGACGTAAATCGGCGCGAATGAATGGCTCGCGTCAGCCACACGCTGGCTATTCGGCTGGTTGGGATAGCGCGCTGGTACTGTGAGAGCTGCGATCTTGTTGCTGCTTATCTACTGGCTTGCCAGCCGCCTGTTTCTTCCACGGTGAGGATTTGAAGTAGGCAACTATGTATGCGACTGCGATCAACAGTGCGAACCCAGAGAAATTGACAAGTCCGGTGTTGAGGGCCGTGCTACCGAATTGGTTGAGGTATATGCCGCCCATCAGCGAAAGAAATTGCCCTGCGAGAAATACGGCGAGTGCCTGCTGGCCAACCTTGCAGCAAATAGCGACAAACGGCCCCTTGATGGTACGAAGGTTATCGCCGTTTGGCCCCGCCAGTACATAGGCGAGATAGGCCAAGGCAAGGAAATGGACGTAGCGCAAAAAGCCGAAGCCGGTCTTTTCGACCAGCAGCCCCAAAGCTTCCCGAGCTTCGCGGAGGAATTGGAAGTTGTGCTGGAATTCATATTCATGCAGCGGAACAGCGGCCAGAATGAAGACCACTGAGGCGATCATCAAACTTTGATTGATCGGTGGCGCAGGAAGCCAGCCACGGATGAAGGCAAAGCCTGTAAAGAAGACCAGTTGCCAAGCAAATGGATTGAAGAACCAGACGCGGTCGCTCCAAGGTTCTGCTGGCAAGTTAATCCAACCGAGCGTGGCGACAAGCCAGAGGCCGATAATGGCAGCAAAAACGTACCATCGGCCCAGCTGACTGAGTGCCATGACGATTGGCAGCATTGCCAGGATGACGAGGTACATCGGCAGGATATCAAAAAAATTCGGAACATAGGTCAGCGTTAAGAGGCCGACCAGATTGGTGCCGGTGTCACTCGATAGGAATGGGACGAGGTTCAGTCCCTTAATGTAGGCGCCGTCGGTTGCGAGCCAATTGTCAGCCAGCACCATCGTTCCGGTGATGAGCATAAAAACTGAGATATGTGCCCAATAGACCTGCCAGCAGCGGTAGGCGATTCGTGTCGTACCGACCAGGAAGCCGCGCTCCTGGAATAGGGTTCCAAATGCAATTGCGGACGCCATGCCGGAGCAGAAGACGAAGATCTCGGTGGCGTCGGAAAAGCCGAAGCGTGCAGGGATATAAAGCGTCCAGGTATTGTAAGGCACGTGGGCGATGAAAATGATGAACATCCCGATGCCGCGAAAAAAATCGAGCCGGATGTCGCGTTGGCGTGGTGCGCCGGGTTCAGCGGCAACGGGAGTGTTCATCTGGGCGGCTGCGCCAATCGATTTGGTATTGGTCGACATTGTTAGAAGTCTGGACCTCGAAGACAAATGGGCTGAGAGTTTATATTTTGAGCACGGTAGCGGCTTGCCTCATGCATTGCCTGTTAACATTGGCCTGAAAGTTCCTGATACGCTGCTTTCGCAAGAAAGCCTCTGTTCGCTCATGCGTGCGAACCTATCTTCAACCTTCATCGAATTGCGTACGCGGTAGACAGCCTCGAAAGCTGCCGGTTCTCCAGAGTTGGCGGCCATTAAAAGGAGCGTGCGCATGAATACGTCGCGCTGGGCGCGACTGCCCCCAATTGCAGGCAGCTTTAGCGAGAGTTCGCAAAGATTTCCAGGCGAAGTGCCGCTCGCATGCAGCGACATAATTGCATCGGCCAGATTGACGCCGATGTCGGCAGCAACGCGGGCCTGATCGTCGTTATCGTTTGAAATTGCACGCTGGCGAAGGTTGGCTGTCAATTCACGGGCAGCAGCCGTGTCGCCTGCACCGAGCAGTGCCAGCAAATAGTGGAGTGAAGCAAATACATAGGTTGTGTCGGTGCGCCGACGATGGGCAATTTTGTGCAGAGCCTGCCAGCGACCGCCAACGTCGACGCCTTCTTGCTCAAGGCGCCACAGCATCGATACAGCGTTTGAGGTGTCGCGGAAGTCATCAGTATCGATGGGGCGGATCTCACGGTCGTAGAGGTCGAGGACCGCGTCGTAGTCGGCCGCTTCGAGCCGGAACAAGGCAAGGTGCCACCACAGGTGAAAATTGAAGTTGTTACACAAAGGCCAGATTTGGCGAGTGCTTTCAAGCCAACTTGCGCCCTCCTCCGGGCGGTCACGCATTTCCATGACGTGACTGACAGCATGCACGCCCCAAACGTCGGCACGCTCGCAGTTGACTGCCATACGGCCAACCAATTCGGCCTCGGAAAAGGCGCCGTTTTCTTCCAGTCCAAATGAATGCATGCCAAGCGTAAATCCGTAACCAGTATCGGTTGCCGACATGTCGCGGAGCGCCGTCGACGTTGTTTCCAGCATTCGGTCAGACTGGCCGGTCATGAAGCGAAGTGCATTGGCGAGCTTTAAGCAGAAGAAGTCCTTGCGATTGTCAGCGACTTGAGCTTCCAGGCGTGATGCGGCGGCTTTAAGGGAGCCGTGCGATGCCAGTTCCAGTGCGTCAACCAGGGCGCGCTCGTAGCTCGTGCCACTGTCTGCACGTGCAAGTGCGGCCTTGGCAGGGCCGACGGTGGCCCGGCTTGCCGCAAAGTCCTCGGCCTTTCCAAGGAGGGCAACTCCAAGACCCTTCAGCGCGAGGCCAGCGACGAAATTTTCATCGGCTGCAAGTGCCGCCTTCAACGGCGCGGTCGCTGGACGATGTGCGGCCACGGCGAATACGGCTTCCTCGAATGCATGGACAGCTTCCTCGGAAGTGGTCGAGTGCTGTCCGTGATATCGATCTGCAAGCATTAAATCACCATTCGCCGCTGTGTGCCGGAAGTCTAATCAATGGGCCGAATTCCCGCCCTCGTTGAATCCGCATGCACCTGTGATGAGGCAGTTCCAAGACGCCCGCAACACACGCTCATTCACAACATCGCGAAGGCCAATCCAGGTCTAGGAATGAGGCAAAATGACTGGGTTAAAATATCGCCGGATTTTCCGCGGTGAGACCGGAACGACGGGAACTTAATGGCCAGAGAGTTCGGCTTCCGTGGCAATATGTTGAGCATTAGCTTCTGCTAGCTCACTATCGACGCGAGCGGCCGTTTCACTACGGGGACGGACGAAACCGGCCATGAGCACATAAACCGCAGGTGTCAGCAACAGGGTAAAGATTCCGGCAAGGCCGAGCCCGCCGAATACGACCCACCCAATTGCAGCACGGCTTTCGGCTCCTGGTCCACTGCCGAAAATCAGAGGCAATCCAGCCAGCACAGTTGAAAACATGGTCATGGCGATTGGACGAAAGCGAACGCAAGAGGCTTCACGGGCCGCATCGTAAACATTCTTGCCATTTTCTCGGAGCTGGTCGGCGAATTCGACCATAAGGATCGAGTTCTTGGCCATGATGCCGATGAGCATCAAGACGCCAATCTGGCTGTAGATGTTGATCGACGTGCCTGTGAGGAGCATGGCAAAAATTGCCGCACAGACCCCGAATGGAACGGTGACGAGCACTACGAGCGCACTGGTGATGCTCTCAAACTGGGCGACAAGCACGAGGAAGACGATCAGCAACGCCAGTGCATACGTCAGTGCCACGCCTTGGGAAGTCTCGTCGAGTTCGGCGGCTTCATCAAGGAACAATAGTCCGTAGCCTGGCGAGAGTTGCCGGTCGGCGACGGCCTTAATACGATCGACGGCTTCGCGGACTGTATGTTCGCCTGCCGTATCGCCGAATATTTCAACCGCCCTGCGTTGACCGTGGCGGTCAAGTTCCGCCGGCACAGCCTTCTCGGAAAGCGATATCATTTGCGACAACGGCACGAGCCGTCCGTCAGTTGCTGAAACGTACAGGTTATTTAGACCAGAGGGATCGGTGATAGCGCCGTCGGTGGCCTGCAGGATTACCGGCACGCGCTGATCGTCTATTGTCAATTCGGCGACTTCATCGTTGTCGACAAGTACTTGCGCAGTGGCTGCCAGATTTTCGATTGGTACGCCGAGGTCGGCCGCGCGCCGGCGGTCAATCTCCAGTTTCAACTGTGGCTGCGTGGCGCGAAACTCGACGCGCAGATTCTCAACTTCGGGCGCTTCCTTTTCGAGTGCTTCGACCAGGGCGTTGGCTTCATCGGCGATCGCTTCGTAATTCGTTCCGGTGAGCGCCAAGCGTAGCGCGCCGCCGAAGTTGCGGATGCCAAGGGAGTTGCCACGCCTTACCCTTGCCTGAGCGCCAGGGATGCTGTCGAGTTTATTGTTGAGTTCGCGGGCGATCGTATTCTCATCCTGGCCTTTAGCGGCATCGCGTTCGGACCAGTCGGCGAGGCGGGCATCTATCTGGCCGCGATTGAGGTCGTAACGGCCCGTGATCGACAACAAGCCGGTGGCGACTGATTGCTCGACGAGTGGAGCCAGCATCTGTTCGACTTTTTCGACCTGTCGATCGGTGTACTTGAGGCCGACCCCGTCGGGTCCGGTAAGGCGTACCGTGATTAGGCCGCGGTCTTCCTTGGGTGTTAGTTCTTCGCTTAGTGCAGTAAACGCAATGGCCGCGCCGAACATCGCGAACCCGCACAATCCGACGATTACCAGGGGAACCGTCAGCACGCCGTCCAGGGCCTTTGCATATCCATTCGAGACGCCCGTACCTAGGCGGCCGAGTAGCTGCACAAAAAGGGTCGGTTGGCTTTGTTCGGGTAACCGAGATGCCAACATTGGGACAACGGTAAGGGAGACGAATGATGAAATGCACACAGCAACAGCCAGTACAAATCCGAATTCGCCGAACAACCGGCCTGCGGTCGAAGGCAGGAAGGATATCGGCACAAATACGGAGACAAGCGTCGCAGTGGTTGCGATTACGGCAAAGAAAACCTGCTGAGTTCCAAGTATTGCTGCGGCGCGCGGCTTAATGCCTTGCGCTTTAAGTCGCTGTATATTTTCGAGGACGACAATCGAGTCGTCGACGACGAGGCCGGTTGCCAGAACGAGAGCAAGCAGCGTTAGAAGGTTGATTGAAAAACCCATCAGCCAAACAGCGGCGACGGTTCCGATCAGCGCTACCGGGATTGTTGCGGCGGGGATGAATGAAGCGCGCAGACTGCCGATGAACAGCGCGATTACGGATATGACGATGACGATGGCAAGCGCGAGGCTGCGGAGTACCTCGAAAATTGCACCCTTAATGAAGATGGCATCGTCAGACGTGGTTCTGATCTCGATTGATCGTAGGCGGCTATTTAGGCGCTCAACGGTCTCTTCGACATCTTGTGAAATCGAGACTGTATTGGACTGGGCCCGGCGCACGATTCCAAGGCTCACGACCTGTCGACCGTCGAGGCGGACGATGCTTTCGGCGTCGGCGGGTCCGAAGAATGCGCTTCCCACGTCTCCCAATCGTACCGGATCGCGGACAATGAGATCTTCAATGGCACTCGGATCGGCAACCGATGCGTCAGCGCGGACCATCACTTCTTGTTCGTCAGACTCAAAACTGCCGGCGGGGACGTCGTATCGGGCGCTTTTCAGAACATTGACGACATCGGTAATGGACAGTCCGTAGCCAGCAAGCTTCATCGGGTCGACGACAACCCGCAATACCCGCTCGCGGTCGCCGAAAAGCTGGATGTCAGCAACACCGGCAATTGAGGTTAACTCGGGAATGATTTCGTTCTCGACTCTGCGCGTTACGTCTTCTATCGGCAGCGAGTCACTGAAGACAGCGAGCTTGATGATCGCTTCGGCGTCTGCGTCGGCCTTGATGACAGAAAGGTTTTCGACACCGTCAGGTAGTTCGCGCTGGACGCGGGCGACGGCTTCGCGAATGTCATTGGCGGCATCGATGAGATCAACGGAAGGTCGGAACGTGGCGCGGATACGGAAGTTGCCTTCTTCGCTTGAAGAGCGAACTTCAGTGATACCGTTGACGCGGGCGACAGCACCTTCAACCTTGGCGGTAATTTCAGCGTCAATGGTTTCCGGGGAGCCACCTGGGAAGTTAGCGCGCACCGAGATAATTGGGCGGTCTACGTCGGGCATTTCACGAACTTCGATGCCGTAGATCGCGGAGGCACCAGCGACGATGATCAGCAAATTAAGCACTGCTGCCAGATACGGCCGGCGGACGCTGAGAGCAGGGAGGCCGTCGCCATACGCCATCGGGCTACCCTCTCCGTTCAGCTTCGGTGCGCGCGGAGCGCCGTGGGTCTACTGGCCTCTCGTTTGCGGCCGGCGCTGGCTCGCCGGCAGAATTGCGGCCCTGTTCCGGTGCAGACTTCGAGGTCTTCCCTGAATCGGGTTCTTGGTAGCTCACCTCTGTTCCGTCGCGAAGGCGCTGCACACCTTCGACGACGATCAGGTCGCCAGCGGCAATTGGACCCTCGACGAGTATTATGGCGTTCATGCGCCTGACCGTTTCGACAGTCGTCTTGCGAACAGTGTCTCCATCGATGCGCCAGATGTAGCTTTTTCCCTGTGCCCATTGCAGTGACAGTTCTGGAACTGCCGGATATTCTTGGCCCGGCAGCTGGAGTTCAATTGCAAACGACATACCGGGGCGCAGGAGATCGTCATCGTTGGGAAGTATAGCGCGGACCATCACGGTGCGTGAGACTGGGTCAACGCGGCTATCGATGTAACCAAGTCGACCGGTGAATTTTTGGCGCGAGTAGCTCGGCGTGGTCGTCTGGACTTTGTCGCCGACTTTTATTCGGGATAGGAATTTTTCTGCGATAGGGAACTCGACGAGCAGCTTCGACCGATCATCGAGCGTTACTAATTCGGTAGCAACTGTAATCCTGTCACCGGCTTCCGCCTTAGGAATTCCAACGACGCCGGCGAATGGAGCGGAAAGCGTTTTATCGCGAAGCACTTCGCGGGCTTGCCGAACTTCGAGTTCGGCACGCTCTACCGCGATGGTGGCATCTTCGACGCCGGCACGG
>JAJFHK010000279.1 GCA_021775655.1 Filomicrobium sp.
CCAGTCGCGGATACCTTCTGCCGACGGGTGGGAGCAAGGCGAAACAACCGATACTTGCAGGCACCTGCAAGTTAAAAAGTGTTGCGTTCTTGAACTTCCAGTACGAGCCGGAGCGCCGCGATTAAGAGACGTGCGCCAGGCCAGTGGAGAGCGAGATGGCGCAAAACGAAAACTCGAAGATTCTCATTATCGTAGAAAACCTGACCGTTCCGCTTGATCGGCGGGTGTGGCAGGAGGCGCAGAGTTTGCGTGATGCTGGCTATACAGTGTCGGTGATCTGTCCGCGGGGCGGCAAATATACCGCATCTTATGAGCTGCTTGACGGCGTACATGTATTCCGTCACCCACTGCCGCTTGAAGGTGAGGGACCTGTTGGATATGCCATCGAATACGCTTCGGCAATCTTCTGGGAATTCGTAGTGTCGGTAAGGGCGTATTTCAAAGTTGGTTTCGACGTTGTGCAGGCGTGCAATCCGCCCGACCTTATCTTTACTGTCGGTGCGTTCTGGAAATATTTGTTTGGCAAGCCATTCGTGTTTGATCATCACGACATCAATCCAGAATTGTTTGAAGCGAAATTCGGAAGGCGGGGTTTTTGCCACTCGCTTCTCAGCATGTTTGAAAAGATCACGTTCAATGTGGCTGATGTGTCGATTGCGACCAACGAAACGTTCAAGGAAATTGCTGTGAAGCGCGGTGGTATGGACCCTTCCCGTGTGTTTGTCGTTCGTTCGATCCCTGATGTATCTCGGTTCCGCCGAATGGAGCCTCTGCCCGCCTTGAAGAAGGGCCGCAAGACCCTGGTGGGGTACGTCGGGATCATGGGCGCACAAGACGGTGTCAACCTTCTGGTCGAAGCGATGGAGAATCTCGTCGTTCGAAAGGGGCGGTGCGATGTCCAATGTGCGATCGTTGGATCCGGTACTGAACTGGTTCGGCTTCAGGCAATGGCTGAAGATAAGGGGTTAGCGGATTTCATCACGTTCACCGGCTTCTTGTCTGGCGATGAGCTAATGCGGACGTTGTCAACATTCGACGTCGGCGTGATTCCCGATCCCAAAAACACCTACAACGACAAGATTTCGATGAACAAGGTGTTCGAATACATGAGCCTTGGTATTCCGTTTGTCGGATTCGATCTCAACGAAGGCCGCAAGATGGCAGGCGATGCGGCGCTTTATGCACAACGCAATGATCCGATTGAGCTGGCCGACCGCCTGGAATGGCTTGCGGATAACGCCCAGCTGCGTCACGCGTTGGCCGAAGAGGGCCGAGTGCGCGCTAAGTCGCTTCTCAGATGGGATGAGGAGTGCGGGCGTCTGTTGCAGGCATTCGACGTGGCATTGGCAGGTACGGCTCCGGTGCCGGTTCCGCTGCCACAGCCAGGCGTTGCTCAAGAGAATCGCTGAGGGTTGGCGCACGTTATTGGAGCATACTTCAGGCCGGGGCGTTAGCGTCCCGGCCCTTGTTTTTTGCAGTCGTGGCGAATAGTGCACGTAAGCTATGCTTTTCGAAGATCAGTTCACGCGGTGAGGGCATTGCCAGGAGGCTCGCCGCGAGGACGAACAGCGTCGTCAGGACAGCAACAACGAGGCGCACTGGTTCAAACCCTAGGAGATTGATTGAAATGAGCGCGCCAGAGGCGCTTGCTGAAGCGAGCATCGTGAGTGTTGTGGCAGCAAGAGGCCAGCCAACGGTTGCGTGCCGTGAGGTTCGGATAACGACATAGATGAGCGAGAGTACTTCGGCAGCCACACCTGCTGCTGCTGCTCCTAAGAGACCATAATCGAGGTGAACGGCAGTAATCGCCAGTGGCAACCCTGTGGCACGTGCAAGCCCCGCCCAGAGTAGTGGCTGGGTATCTCCCTTGGCCATCAGTGCCATCCCTGGCACCGACTGCAACATGCGCAGAGCCCACATTGCAGCCAGGCAAGCGACGATTGCACCGAGATCTTCGTAATTTGGACCGAAGACGATTGGTAAAAGACTGCCACCGGCCGCAATAAAGAAGGCAAGGTACGTTGTCGCCAGTATCGATATGAGTTCGAACATCATTTTGTAGCGTTGCCGGAACTGCAACCGATGCGCTCGGACTTCGCTGAGGAGTGGAAGCATCAAGGCATTGCCGACGCGTGCTGCGAGCAGGCCTGGAACCATCGTAATCATGAACGCAGTTGTGTAGGCGGCCAAATCTTCGATGCTGAGCAGTCCGCCAACAATCATGCGGTCGCCCTGGTACACAGCCACGAGTGGGAATGCCGAGAGCCAGATCGGCCAGCCGAACCGGATCAAACGATCAAGATATTGCTTGTTGAGAACAACGGTATAAGTGCGCTCACTTAACGCGTGGGATACGACCAGTGCGATTGCCGCCTGGGTCAGCGCAAGCCAGACGACGGCGGAATAGTTCGGCGAGTGGAATAATACCGGAATGGTCAACAGTAATGCGGATAGTTGGGGCAGCAGCTCGATCAGTACCTGGGGGCGGTTTCGCAATGCACGCTGGTAGCGTCGCGCGTCGAGATGGATGAAACCTTTGACCAGGGGAACAAGGGCGATTGCCTGAAATGCCCAGGTTGCTTCAGGGATGCCGAAGTATGCGGTTGTAGGGGCTGCGGCAAGCAGCAGGAGGAGACTCGTTATCGCACCGCGTGCAATCAGTGTGGCGTGTGCGGTTGCCTGAAGTCCTGGGGCTTCACCGTCGGGGGCTTGGATGATCAGCCGGTCGGCGCCGATATCGCTGAGCGTATCCACAAGCTGCAGCATCAAAGTAATCGCGGCGGCAATGCCAAAGTCGCCTTGTGAAAGCCAATGGCCAAGCAGGGCGTTGCGAAGGAATGAGCAACCCTGTGCTCCAGCAAACCCTGCCATGAGCAGGGCGCCCTGTCCTCCGATACGGGTTATGGCGCGCCGCGCGGTTGATGGTGAGTTTGGACTCTTGTCACTCATGCCTCACCGAGCCTCGCCGTTGCCGATGTGAGATTCGAGTCTGTCGGTCGAGCTTAATTCGGAGTCGAGCCCTGTTGTCGAAGTTTCGTCCCCGGGGAGCTTGATCCCTGTCCAACCGCTTGCTCGAGGCATACGCTGCGATATTTTTTGAACCGGCCCTTCCAGTAGGTGACCGACGAGTTGGCGCAATGGTTCGCCGTCAAGCCTAAGAAGGGCGCACGTCGTTTGAATCCATCTGGGACGCAAGGCTCTGGACCATTTGGCGCGGATTTGCTCCTTGCGTTCGGCAAAATCGCGGCTGCGGGAGTTGCCTGGTGACAAGTGCTCAAGATGGAAATCGATGACGTAAGTATTCCAACCCAGGACATCAGCTATGAGGCACAAATCGGTTGCGTAAAAATGGAAACCGGAAAGATCGCTTGAGAATGCGAGATTGGCATCGCGTCGTACAACGATGAAGTTTTCATCCAGGCTTGTGACTTGAGCCGGTAGGTTTCCGACATGCTGGTCGCGGCCGTGCGGATCGGAGATTCGCAGTGCAAGTTGTCCTGGAGCCACGCCGCCCGCATTGCCTGCGATCGCCCAGTGCGGATCTAGTTTATCCAATTCGGTGAGGCGACTGTCGAGTTCTGCGCGTGTGTCTCCATCGTCGATCAGCCGCACGTCCTGGTGACATAAGATCACGTAGCGTCCGCGGGCTTCCGACAACGCGACATTAAGGCCGCTAAATGCGCACGTCTGTTCGGTTCCGGTGTTGTCGATAAACAGGTATTCGCAATCATTCGTGGTAAAGCCTCCAGCTACGAGTGAAGCCCTCATGGCGTCGTACTGGCCAGGGTCCGTGACTAGTGTCGCGATGGTGAAGGCCTTATCGGCTCGGGCGCTGCCTATCAACCGGCGCGCTGGGATCGGCGTTTCGCATACGGATGCCATTGGCTCCGTCCTCATGATTTGGGTACACACCAAGTGCGTTGTGTGAACCAGTTTTTAGGGATACGCGGTACGCTAGATCAAACTTGACTGCGCGGGGGCATACGCCCGCCTTGTTCCGGCTTGTCGATCACTTTGGCAACTAAGCGCCGGCAACTCTCGGCAAAGCATGGGCTTGACCGAGTTTCGGTTTCTTAGACCGCATTGGGTAGCCACCGGACCATTGTCGGTGCGCGCCCCAGATTTCTGCCCAGATGTCCATCGTCTCGCGGTGGTGCTCTTTGTTCGATAGTGCGTAAGCAGTTCGATAGGCTAACCAGCGAGACACCGGCCAAAACGAAAGAAGTGCGTGAGCTACAAGTCGCGATGCACCTTCGAAATGACGTTCGATGAGCGTGGCTCTTGCAGCAAGTAGCCGGATCATCTTTCCGGTACGTTGACGCTCTGAAGCTCCGCCGAGGTGTACGATTGTGGCTTCGGGCGTTACCATTGGACGTGCGCCGGTTGCGCGTGCGCGCAGGCACAAATCGGCTTCCTCGCCATACATGAAGAATATCGGTGAGAAACCACCAAGTTTTTGCCAGTCCTTGCGGCCTATGAGCAAGAAGCAGCCTGACACGATGTCGACAGCGCGTACGCGGTCACGCTGCCAATCCCCATAAGCTTCTCCGTTGAAGAACTCGGACTGCTTAAAAAGTGCTGTCAATCCGGTTGCGCGGCAAAGCAGGTTCCACAGCGTTAAGCGGCCCCAGCAAGAGGATGGGTTGAGGGTTTCATCTGCGTAGAGGGTTCGACCTCCCCAGATCTTTGCCAAGGGTTCCCGCCGGGCAAAGTCCATGAGCCGATCGATGGCTGAATCCAGGACGACCGTATCGGGGTTGAGCAGCAGGATGTGTTCGCCGC
Source organism: Filomicrobium sp. (assembly GCA_021775655.1). Classification (GTDB taxonomy): domain Bacteria; phylum Pseudomonadota; class Alphaproteobacteria; order Rhizobiales; family Hyphomicrobiaceae; genus Filomicrobium. The sequence continues at coordinate 4,783 of JAJFHK010000279.1, forward strand.
GAGCCTCGACTGAGGCGCGATTGTTGGCTGCAGCAAAACCGATATTGTCGGAGAGCGCGAAGAGACGGACGTCAGGAAACTCGGCGGCGATGGCTGTGGCTGAGCCGTCCCTTGAAGCGTTGTCGACGACGATGATTTCGTAAGTTGTATGGCGGGTCTCTCGTATGGCTGAACGCAAGGCGGCAAGCGTCAGCTCGCGGGTGTTGTAGCTCACCACGAGGATTGAGAGATCAATTCGCTCTGCAACTTGGTCGGCAGCGTCCATGGGGGTTCCACCTGCTGGCAGGAAAAGGTTCAACTGCGAATCGTACGCTGGCGTAGCTAACCTTCGGTTAAGCTCGGTGGACTGAGGACTTGGCTTAAGCAGTGGTTAACGGCGACTCGCTTAGGTTGCAGGCGATTCTGAATTATTCATCTGCAGGACAATTCATGGCGGACGGCGGAGCGCAGCATCATTTGGGTTTTGATGGAATTATCTGTATTGGGGGCGAGGACTGGTGGTATCACAACCGTGGTCACTTCGATTTCCAGATTATGCGTCGTCTGGCAAAACGCTACCCAGTGCTGTTCGTCAATTCGCTTGGTGTGCGAATGCCGGGACTGTCCGACAAGCGGGTGTTTGTCCAGCGGATTGGCCGAAAACTAAAGAGCTTGGCCAGAGGCCTCGTGGAAGCTGAACCCGGCTTTTTTGTATTCTCACCCGTGACGGCACCAGGTAAGCTTGCCGAGCAAATGACCACTTGGGCATTGGCGCCGCAGATTAGGCTTGCCGCACAACGGATCGGTATCAACAACCCAATCCTTTGGGTGCACTGCCCCGCCGGGGCGAAGCTCACCGAAACCATTCCTTCGGCCGGTGTCGTAATGCAACGTACTGATCGCTTCGAAGCATTTCCGGAAGCCGATCCAGAAATCGTCGGGCCGCAAATTGCCCATCTCAAAGCGCGTGCCGATCTCGTCGTTTATGCGGCACCGCATTTGATGGGCGAAGAACGCGGCAGCGTTGCTCGTCAATTGCTGGTCACGCACGGTGTCGACTTTGACCGATTTGCGTTGGCAGGAAGTTCTGGCGAGAGCGGCGGCCCAATAGATGTCTCCGATCTGCCGCGTGCCAGAGTGGGCTTCGTTGGCGGGGTCGATCGACACACGTTTGATCCTGATCTCTTCGTTAAGGTGGCCACCGAACTCAAAGACATACAGTTTGTTATTGTCGGCGGGTGCTCGCTGCCGGAAGACTGGTGTCCGCTGCCGAATGTGCGGCTGGTGGGACGTAAACCCTACGATGAAGTTGCGGGATACATGGCGGCGATGGACGTTCTCATCATGCCGTGGAATTCGAGTGACTGGATTAAGGGATGTAACCCTATCAAGCTGAAAGAATATCTCGCCGTGGGGCGGCCGGTGGTTACTACGCCGTTCCCAGCACTTGAGCCGTGGCGAGACTTGGTGAGTGTAGCTGAAGGTTCCGAAGCGTTTGCGGACGCGATCCTTCGGTCGGTTTCGGCGGCGTTTGATCCCGCACCTGGCCGCGAGGCTGTACAATCCGAGAACTGGGATGCGAAGGCCGACCTCGTGGCAGGTGGACTGGTTGACCTGAATTCTGATGATCACCGGGCTGTTGCCTAGTCCGGCTCTTCCGTTCCTGTTTGTTCCGAAAATTTATTAAGCCCAGACTCCGTCCGGCAGGGGTCTGCGCGGCCGTTTTGGTGCTCGCCGGATGCGCCGCTTGGCGACTTGCTTTGCATCAACCGTTGTTGAAGTCGAATGCTTGGCCTTGCGTCGTGCCGGATCGGCAAGCACGCCTCCCAGTCCAAGGAAGAAGAAGAAATAGGCGTAAAGCACGTTCCAGAAGTGAACTGTCGCTCCGATCAGACATAGCGCAATCAACGAGATTAGCCAGCCGCGCAAAATGCGGTGCGTTTCACGATCCGTCGTTGCTAGCCCCCTTGTGACCGCCGCGGTAATGAGCATGGCGATGGCGAGGCTTAGCAGAAGAAATGCAGGGATTCCTTCGCGCATGGCGACAACGAGCCAAAACGCGTCAACGGTATCGGAAACCATCCACCAAGGCCGTACCCAATCGGCCAATCCAATGCCGGTCCATGGGTTTGCCCAAACGTTCTCCAGGCCATGGATCCAGATCTGCATGCGGTAATAGCCGGTCCAGGAGTCGAGCGTCAGTCCGGTGGCGATGAGACCGATTGGGCCGCGGTTTGAGACCAGTGAGATGCCGACATAGGCAACAACGATGAGGGCCAACGTTATCAGCGCTCGCGAGCGCAGCCCGCGGGTTATGCGGTCCCAGGTCATCATTGCGAATTGCAGACAGAGACAGAGCATCGGCGCTGATGACAAGCCGAGGAATGTCGCACCACCAACAAGTGCGACGCGACCATATCGGCGAACCCGGCGGCGCTCGACATATAGGAGCAAGGTGAGCAGCCCGGCGCAGAAAGTGCCGTAGTGAATGGGGTGGTCGAAGGTTGAGTAGGCGCGCATGAAGCCGAGGCGGGTCTCATTGCCGACGGGATGTTCGTATCCGGTCAGTGAGCGCAGGATGTCGTGGGCGAAATGCTGGCCGAGCAGCGTTTCAGGTAAGGCGATGGCAGCGGCGACAACTATTGCAAGAAGCATCACTTTGAGGCTGACGATGAGCGTTGAGAAGTCACGCACGTAGACACGTGCGACCAAATATGCACCGAGACTTTCAAGGGCAAGCGAGCCGCCGTAAACGAGCCCATCGGGTGCGCCGCTGTGATGGTAAAATACGGCGACTGTCCAAATGTTGAATGCAATAAATACAAGGTCGAAGCCTTGCAGGCGAACCTTGCGTGAAAAGAACAGCTGGAATAGTGCGATCGGGAATAGGATGAGCAGGGCGATGCGGTGTGGTGGCAGGCGCAAACCACCAAGAAACAGCGACAGCTCTGTTGGACACAGGAAGCTTGCGATGACGAAAGTCACCGGCAATGGTGCTATCATTAGGGCGCGCAGCATCGAGCTAGCAATCTTCTCCAGGTGGCATTAATTCGCCTCGATGCCTGTCCGGTGCCGGATATTCATTTTCCGGCTTTTTTA
>JAJFHK010000280.1 GCA_021775655.1 Filomicrobium sp.
TGGCTTGCTTCGCATGGTCGTGAAACGGTATTCGGTCATTTTCTCAGCGACGATGAGCGCCGCGAATTCGTCGAAGCGCTGAAATCGGCGCTGAACTCGGTGCGGACAGCTCCTGGTTGAATTGTGAAGAATTGAAGCAACGTGTGGCTAAGGTCGCGATTGTGCAAGAAACGGGTCGCCCGTTGCCAACATGGCTGCGAATAAAGTGCCGTGGGCGAATCAGTGAAATTGCACGGATGGCGGCATGAGTGAGATCACAGAAATTGTTGGGTCCAGTGCGCCGGAAAATGACTTTCGGGCTTCGAGACACGACAAGGACTATCAAACCATTCGACGTGCGATTGCTTTTCTGCGTGAGCAGGCTGATGGCCGGCTAGAGCCACCAGATCTCGACGACCTTGCGAGTCATCTTGGCATGTCGCCCTCGCACTGCCAGCGATTGTTCAAGCGATGGTGCGGATTATCACCGAAGGATTTTTGCGCGGCGATTGCTATTGACCGCGCGCGCGGTTTATTGAAGCGCAGTGCAAGTGTGCTCGAGGCTGCGCATTCTTCCGGATTGTCTGGGGCGGGGCGGTTGCACGATCTCTTTGTAACGCATGAGGCTATGACACCTGGCGACTACAAAAGACGTGGTGAAGGACTTTCGATGAGTTGGGGTGCTCACCACACGCCATTCGGCGTTGCGGTAGCTGTCGCGACGATGCGTGGGTTGGCGGGGCTGGCATTCGTCGATGAGGACAAGGGCCAAACGGTCGCCGATGCCCTGGCTGATCTCAGAGGCCGCTGGCCATTGGCCGACTTGCGCGAAAACCCGCAAGCGACCCTGCCCTATATCGACACCATTTTCGATCCGTCACGTTGGAGCGAGGCGCAGCCGGTCAGGCTGGTCATGATCGGCACGGAATGGGATGTGAAGGTCTGGCAAACGCTTCTTAAGATTCCGATGGGGCACGCTGTCAGTTACCGCGACATTGCAAAGCGCGTGTGCACGCCAAAGGCCGCTCGGGCGGTTGGTACTTCAGTTGGTAGAAATCCACTGTCATTCGTAGTGCCATGCCATCGGGTGTTGCGTGCCGATGGCGGGCTCGGCGGCTATCATTGGGGTGTTACTCGGAAACTTGCGCTGATTGGCTGGGAGGCTGGGCAAGTGGGTGATGATAGCGGTTAGTGGAAAGAAACTGCCGGCAGAGTCCGGGCGGCTTAACTCATTGGTCTGCCGATTGACTTAGCGAAGCGTTGGCTGCGCGTATCGCGCCCAATCGAGTGCTGAAGATATTCTCCGTGGGAATGCGTTTGAGAACGTCGAGCTTTTTAAGTGTTTCGGCAGCCGGCCCCGAGAGGCCGCAGACATATACTCCCTCTAATTCATTTTCTGCCGAATCCAGAAACGACTCGATTGAAAGTGCTGCGCTCGTATCGACATGGGCGGCTTCGGTGAAGTCGAAGATCGCAACTCTATGTCCCGATATGCCTGCGCCGACGCGCTGTATCAATTCGCGTGCGGAGGCATACGAGAAGCGTCCGCGCAGGCCGATCAGAGCAATGCCGCCGTTGAAGCTTTGCAGGGCCTGGCGTTCTTCGACGCTGAGGTGATCTTGGTTTTCAGGTAGCGCGAGTTGAGTTACGCCTTTGAGTTCCTCGGTTTCCATCCAACGGGCCGTTATGAAGCCCGCCAAAATCAATCCGACCGCGACTGCAGTAATGAGATCGACGAACACCGTCAGGACCAAGGTCACCAACATCACGAAGAGCTTGTCGCGGGGGGCAGAGCGGATGCGCTTGAGGTATTGCCAGTCGATGATGTCCCAACCGACCTTCACGAGTATTCCCGCCAGGGCTGCGTGCGGGATTTGTTCAGCAATCGGGCCAAGACCGAGAACCAGCATCAGAAGTATGACGGAGTGAAGGGCACCTGAAAGCCATGTGCGTCCTCCTGCGCGGACGTTGATAACGGTGCGCATTGTCGCGCCGGCACCTGGGATGCCGCCTATCAGTCCGGCAATAGTGTTGCCAATTCCCTGGCCGATCAGCTCCCGGTTTGAGTTGTGGCGGGTCCGGGTAATCGAGTCCGCGACGAGCGATGTCAGGAGGCTATCGATTGATCCTAGCAATGCGAGGATCAGGGCAGGCTGGACGATGGCCGGCAGGTTGGTAAGGTCGACTGTGGGCAGATAGAATTGCGGCAGGCCGGTCGGAACGGTGCCGATTTTCGGAGCAGCCGTGAACACGAAATACGCTGCGAATGTCCCGGCGATAAGTGCTGCGAGTGGTGAGGGGAGAATGCGGGCAATGCGGGCTGGCCAGAAGATCATGATTCCGAGCGACAATGCTGCGATCGCAAGGGCGTGCATGTTGGTATGCTGAAGTGCTTGCGGCCAGCCCATGATAGCGTTAAGCGGGCCACCGCCTACCGTTGGACTTCCAAGAAACGGCAGGGTTTGGATCAAGATGATGATGACGCCGACGCCGGACATGAACCCCGAGACGACCGTGTACGGTGTGTAAGAGACGTAGCGACCGATACGTGTGATGCCAAATGCAATCTGCATCAGGCCGCCGAGACTAACGATGGCGAAGGCTTGGGGAAGATTATCGGCAAACTGTGCGACGACGGCTGCCATAACGACGGTCATGGGACCCGTCGGGCCTGATACCTGGCTTGGCGTTCCGCCAAAGACCGCGGCGAAGAAGCCCACTGCAATCGCACCGTAGAGTCCGCCAATTGGCCCGACGCCTGAAGCGACGCCGAAGGCGAGCGCTAGTGGCAAAGCAACGACAGCGGCTGTTATGCCGCCGTAAATGTCTCCCAGCACTTCGTTTTTCGCCGGGCTTGCCATGATCTGCGCATCGCGATCCGTTTAGTTGATGGGCCCGCTCATTAAATGACTCATGCCCACGGACGGTTGGTGGTAGCCTGCTTCTCGAAGGTGTCGATTTTGTCGGTCTTCTCTAGTGTGAGGCCGATGTTGTCTAATCCGTTCATGAGGCAATGTTTGCGGAAGGGGTCGATATCGAAGGTGATGACGCCGCCGTCGGGTCCGCGGATTTCTTGGGATTCCAGGTCGACGGTGACGGTGGCGTTAGCGCCGCGTTGTGCGTCGTCCATCAGTTTATCGACATCCTCTTGGGGAAGGCGGATCGGCAGGATGCCGTTTTGAAAACAGTTGTTGTAGAAAATGTCTGCGAAGTCTGGTGCGATGACACAGCGGATGCCAAAATCCAACAGTGCCCACGGCGCATGCTCGCGAGATGAACCGCAACCGAAATTATCGCCGGCAACCAGAATCTCCGCCTTGCGATAGGCGGGCTTGTTGAGGACGAAGTCCGGGTTTTCTTTGCCGCCTTGATCGTAGCGCATCTCGAAGAACAAGGATTTGCCGAGACCGGACCGCAGTATCGTTTTCAAAAACTGCTTCGGGATGATCATGTCGGTATCGACGTTGCGGATTGGCAGAGGGGCGGCGACACCGGTCAGCGTCGTAAACTTTTCCATGTCTGGTCTCCCGAGAAGGTGCCCCGTTTGCGAGGCCCTGGCGTGTTGTCAAACCCGCATTCCGTCGGACAGAGCGCGGAAGTAGCCTTCGGCGGCGTAGAGATCTTCGATACGGAGCTGGTCGGCGTCGGGCTGCTGACGTGTCAGTCCGCTAAGTGCGCCATGATCGAGTGTTTCGAGACGTCTTTTAACGCCAGCAAGGCGGCGTCCGTCAAGGCGGTGCTCAAGAACGTCGACCATTGTGGCGACGTATCCGTGGATGCGGCCGAGTTCGCGGCTGGCGGCCCGGCGGGCTGTACGTATGGCAGGAGTGGTATAAGAGCCGCTTGAAGCGCCTTGCACGGACTGAATTTGCAATAGAGCGTCGGCAGCGCGCGCCAATGTATCGGCTATCGCCTCGGCGTAGGCAGCGATGCGCTGGCGCCGCTCTGGTTCGATCTCGGACATCGCGTCGATCCAGCGATGAATAACTTCCGCTAGGCTTAGGAGTTTTCTTGCAACGTCCGCCCACCGCATCGCGATGCTTCCCGCCAATTCGCTCGTTAGCGGACGAGTCTAACGAGAGTTCGGCGAGCGGGGATAAGCAGAAATCTGCTATTCCCAATGACAGGCTTTAGCGGACGGACGGGTCCGCGTAACAGCGTCGCATGTATTCGCAGCGATGCGAACCACCCAGGTGCATCATGTCGCCCTTAGCTGGTGCAATGAAGGTGCAAACTTGATCGAGGCCGTCCTGAGACAGCCAGCCATATCGGCGGCCGCGTTGAACAGCAAAGCAGTCAGCGGTCTCCTCATCGGGGCCGCGGAACTGGTGACCGCATTCGTGAGCGTAGATCCACTTCTTTACCGGCGTCGAAACCCTTTGCAGTAACTTGGGATTCATAATGAGAAAGCCGGGATATGCGGCGCCATAGTCATCGAGGTTGGGATCGAGGACGGTCGGGCGAGTTCCGCACCGCTGGGTGTCACCGTCAAGCTTCAGGCCGCCGACGGGCAAGATCTTCGCATCACCGCCAACATAGGCGACATACTCTTCTGGGGTCGGTGGATTTTCGGCTTTGGCGGGGAAACTGTCCATTGAAAGAGCTAAGGCCAGGCCAACGGCGACAACAGCCATACGCGCTGGAAGCGTGGTAAATAGCATTCTTGCCCCTAAATTCCCTGCGGCCGTTAGCTTCTGACTAGTTGTCTGGACGAAGCTCGAAGTGCTTCATGCTGGCCTGAATTGCTTTTGGATTCAAGCCTCATGCAACATTTAAGATCATAAGCATCTGATTTCTCTCGCGTTTTCATCGGTGCATATCTTAGCGAATAGCCAGATCGGTCAATTGAAGTCAGGATTTCTTGCCAGATCGAGTGGCAACGAAGATTACCTCGCGAAGAGTCAATTGCGGTTCGCCATCGATATCTCTCGGCTTCAAGAATGCCGATAGGTGCGATGAGGATTCTATGATTTCTCGCAACTGCGCAACAGTATCGGCTGAGCAGTGCATGCGTTCGACCCAAGGTTGAAAGGCCATTTCCTTTTCCATCGTCTCTTCGTCTCGAAGTGCAAAATCATTACGTTGGAAGATGTTTCGCCATTCGGTGGCGCTCAAGGCGCGTGCATGGCTTGGGTCGCGCAGGCGTTCAAACTTGTTGTAGGCGTCGGCAGCCTCATGTTCCTCGCTTGCCGGCAAACCTGGAAAATTTTGTGCATCGGGCGTGACGTTATCGACCACTGCAAGTACGCCGCCCGGCCTAAGTACACTGCGGGCTGATAAAACGAAGCGCTCGATATCTTCAAAATGGTGAGCGGCGAGCCGGCAGGTAACAAGATCGAAGCTCTCGGTTTCGAATGGCAGGCTTTGCGCCTCTGCTGTTGCCGTTGAAAGGTTGGCCAGTTCACGCTCATTGGCAAGCGCGCGCGTCTCTGCAAGCATCTCGTCTGTAATATCGCTTGCGACGACGTTGGCGACGAGCGGGGCGAAAATAGCAGCCGTGTGACCGGCCCCGGTTGCGACATCGAGTACGCGCCATTTCGAACTTGGTGCGACTAGTTCAACCAGGCGGGCAAGGCTGGCACCGCTGCGGTGGACTTCACATTCCGCATAAGCACGCGCGGAGGGGCCAAACTGCTGCTCAATAAGGGTTTTCGACATGGATTTTCCTGGGCCGGAGTTGTTGCGACTGGTGGCGATAGCCTTTGTCCCTGCCTCGTTGCAGTTATTTGGTTTCTTCCGGCGCACGATGATAGATGTCATCAGTCCGGATGATGTCGTCTTCGCCTAGGTATGTTCCGATCTGGACTTCGATGAGTTCAAGAGGGACCTTGCCGGGGTTTTCGAGGCGGTGCCATTGGGTCGCGAATATGTAGACACTTTCGTTTTCGCGGACGAGTTTCTGCATGTCGCCGATGACCACATTTGCAGTACCCTTGACGACGATCCAATGTTCCGAGCGGTGGTGATGCATTTGCATGGAAAGCTGTGCGCCGGGCTTGACGTGCAATAACTTCACCTGGAACCGCTCGCCAAAGGAGAGCTGTTCGAAAAAGCCCCATGGCCGATGATTTCGAAGGTGTTGTTCGTGCTGGCGTCCGTTGCCCGATTTCAACCGCTGGACAACCTTGTTGACGTCCTGCGCCCGGCTTTTATCGGATACCAGCAGCGCGTCAGGCGTTTCGACGATCACCATGTTGTCGAGGCCGATGGTCGAGACGAGGCAGCGTGTCGAATAGACGTAGGTGTTGGTCGTATCTTCGAACACAACCTGATCGGTTTCAGCGGCGTTTCCGGCGGCCACGTTGCCGTTCTGGTCTGGGTGTCCAAGATCGGAAAGCGAGGACCATGAACCGACATCGCTCCAGCCGATATCTAGGGGCAGGACAGCTGCCTTGGCGGTCTTTTCCATGACCGCGTAATCGATGGAAAGCCCCGGAGAAGCCGCGAAGCTCTCTTCTTGGAGGCGGAGAAATTCCAGATCGGGTTTTGCCCCCTGAAGCGCTCTTTGTGCACACTCCAATATCTCTGGCTGGAGCCGCTCCATCTCGGCGAGGAATGTTGCTGCGTGCAGTACGAAGATGCCGCTGTTCCAGTAGTAGCTTCCTTCGGCAAGGTAACTTTCGGCTGTCTTTTGATCAGGCTTTTCTGCGAATCTTTCGACGCCAAATGCTTTCTTTTCGAAGCCCTTGATAGGGTCACCTTTGAGGATGTAGCCATATCCAGTATGAGGGCTGTTAGGCGTTATCCCGAACAGGACGAGCCGGCCGCCGGCAGCGACGTTTGCAGCGGTCTTTACGGCGGCGCGGAAGCCGGATTCATCGCGGATGATATGGTCGCTTGGCATGACGACGAGAATGGCTTCCGGGTCGTCCTTGAAGGCGGCTGCAGCTGCCACTGCGATTGCGGGTGCGGTGTTGCGAGCGACAGGTTCAAGGATGATTTGCGAAGTTTCGACCCTGACGTTCTTTGCCGAATCTGAAACGAGGAAGCGATGATCGTTGTTGGCCAGAATGACGGGTGCACCATAGCCTTCGCTCTTGGGTAGCCTTGCCAGTGTCGCTTCGAGGAGAGACCGGTTATCGTTGGTGTCGAGCTTCAAGAATTGCTTGGGGTAGAGCGAACGTGACAACGGCCACAGACGTGTGCCAGCGCCTCCTGACAAAATAATGGGCGTGATGGTCATTGTTACTCCTCATCGAAAGTCTGGCTGCTGCAGTTTTCCCGTGCGTCTGGCGTTTGGCACTTAGTTCAGGTTTTAGCAGGCTGATTTTGCTTTGGTTAGTCTTACGTTCGGCTCAAATGCATATTTGCGAGTTCTGGCACGAGGCCGCATGTCCTGACGACTGCTAAAGATTGATTGCGACCCCCCCTGTGCTATTGGCGCTCAGAGCGGGTGCAAATCTCAATCGTGCTATACCTTCCGGTGCTTGATAGGGGGGCCAAGCGGCAGGGGCAATGGCGCCTGTGGAGGGCA
>JAJFHK010000029.1 GCA_021775655.1 Filomicrobium sp.
CGGCTTGGCGGAGCTATCGGGTTAATTGGCCCTGAATGTCAAACGCCTTCAAAAGCGCTTCCCTTGGGGAGCCAGCCTGAACTGTTAATCTGCTGTTAACCTAACGAGGGTTAACAAAATGGCTGGTATTGAGGTGCGTAACATGACCGAGATTTCTAGTCAGATGTATGGAAGCGGGGTCTTTGCTTCTGTAAAATGGCCAATAATTGTCACACTTGGGGCGGCGGTTATTGCAGCTGGGTGCAGCGCGGACGTAACGCGCTTCAGCGGCCCGGGGTTCAGCCTCAATAGCGCTGAAGATCGCGCCAATCTGATCCCTCCTGAAGCTTTGGGCGGCAGTGGGACTTCGAACCTTTCAGATCAGACTCCGTCGATGGGTTACAATGGTGGTGGCGGCGGTGCGGCGACAGCCAACATCCAGACCGCAGCCTTGCCGGTGGCATCGGGCGGTTCCAATACCTATAGCGCTCGCCAGTACAGTCCGAGCGATGATAGCTACTCGACGACGTTGCGCCCGCCGACACGCCCTACAGATTACCGGAATCGCTCTCGGGCCGATGCGAAGCTTGAGAAGGGCGATGCGATCCGTGTCGTGCGCGGTGACACGCTTTACGGTTTGTCGCGCCAGCACGGCGTGTCGGTCGCAGAGCTGATGACCGTCAACGGGCTTGATGATTCGATGCTGAAGATCGGGCAGACGCTTTATCTGCCGTCGGGTGCTTCGGAATTGCCCGCTCGGTCGGGCGATTCGCCAACGCGACCGGTGCCGCCTCGTGAAGTGGTTGCCGATGCTGAACCAATCGATGTGCCAGCGACGTGGAATGGGCGCTACGAGATGCGCTCGGGAGATTCACTCTACAAGGTTGCCCGGCAGTACGGGGTCAGAACTGGTGACTTGCAGCGTTACAATGCCATTACGGATCCGCGCCGTTTGCGACCGGGTACGGTTCTTCGCGTTCCAGGCGGCACCAGCGCTCCTCAATCGCAATCCGCGAGCTATGGTTCCACCCCATCTTCCGGGTCGGGAACACCGGCTATTGTGAACTCGCGTAAACGCTATGCTGCTCTTAGCGATGGCCGCACGAGCGACGTGAAGCCAGTCACCAAGGGGGTTCAGACCGTTCGGATTTCGCCTCCGAAAAATCAGTCAATGGCCGATACGCCGGTCGCTGGTGGGGCCGACAACAAGTTGCTTTGGCCCGTCCGAGGAAAATTGATTGCAGCATTCGGTGCACGTCCTGACGGCACCCACAATGATGGTGTCAACTTCGCGGTGCCGGTTGGGACCGAAGTCATGGCTGCGCAAGACGGTGTCGTTGCCTATGCCGGTTCGGAGTTGCGGTCGTATGGGAACTTGATCCTGGTTCGCCACGACAATGGTTGGGTAACGGCCTATGCCCACAACGACAAGCTGCTCGTTTCGCGCGGCGATAGCATCAAGCGGGGCCAGGTCATCGCGAAATCCGGTTCGACCGGACAAGTCGGCGAGCCGCAAGTGCACTTCGAATTGCGCCAGTCCTCGAAGAAGCCGGTCGATCCGATTCCCTATCTTGAGAAGCTTTGAAAATTCTGTTCCCGAACTGAGGGTGCGTTGTGACGACCATGACGTAAAAAGAGAAGACCGGGACGATGGTCCCGGCCTTCTTTGATTCTGTTGTCGAGTGAGAGTCGATTATTCGGAGTGGGCAATTTTGGTTTTCTGACCGCTGGCTCTCAGGAGACGCCCATAGCCTTCTTGAGGTTTGTATCGACTGCGTCGAGGAACCCGGTGGTGGTGAGCCAGGGCTGGTCAGGACCGACGAGGAGGGCGAGATCCTTGGTCATCTGCCCACCTTCGACAGTATCGATGCAAACCTTCTCCAGTGTTGCAGAGAATTTCGCCAACTCCGCGTTATCGTCGAGTTTGGCGCGATGCGCCAGACCTCGTGTCCAGGCGAAGATCGAAGCGATTGAGTTGGTCGAGGTGTCTTTGCCTTCCTGATGCTGGCGGTAGTGGCGCGTCACCGTGCCGTGGGCTGCTTCGGCTTCAACCGTGCGCCCGTCTGGCGACATCAGAACCGACGTCATCAAGCCGAGCGAACCGAAGCCCTGGGCGACCGTATCGGACTGTACGTCGCCGTCGTAATTCTTACATGCCCAGATATAACCGCCCGACCACTTCATTGCGCAGGCGACCATGTCGTCGATCAGGCGGTGTTCGTAGGTGATGCCGGCCTTTTCGAACTTGTCTTTGAACTCGGAATCGAAGACCTCAGCGAACAGATCCTTGAAGCGGCCGTCGTAGGCTTTGAGGATCGTGTTCTTGGTGGACAAGTAGACTGGCTGGTTGCGTGCGAGGCCGTAGTTCATCGAAGCACGGGCGAAGTCCTTGATGGACTCATCGAGGTTATACATCGCCATGGCAACGCCGCCGCCAGGGGCCTGGAAGACTTCACGCTCGATTGTTTCGCCGCTGTCTCCGACGAATTTGATGGTCAAGGTTCCAGCGCCGGGGAAAACGAAATCGGTTGCGCGGTACTGATCGCCGAATGCGTGGCGGCCGACGACAATGGGTTCAGTCCAGCCAGGAACAAGGCGCGGCACGTTTTGACAGATGATGGGTTCGCGGAAAATGACCCCACCGAGGATGTTGCGAATAGTCCCGTTGGGCGAGCGGTACATTCGTTTCAGGCCGAATTCTTCGACTCGGGCTTCGTCCGGAGTGATGGTTGCGCACTTGACACCGACGCCATGCTTCTTGATGGCGTTTGCTGAATCGACGGTAATCTGGTCGTCGGTCTCGTCGCGTTTCTCGATGCCCAGATCGTAATACTCAAGGTTCACATCCAGGTAGGGATGGACCAGCTTGTCCTTAATGAATTGCCAGATGATGCGGGTCATCTCGTCGCCGTCGAGTTCGACGACGGTGCCTTTGACTTTGATTTTTTCCATGTGCTCAGAACCTTTGATCGTATGGCCGCGGCTGGAGTGTGGGCGGAACTTAACCTTGCAGCGCGGCAAACGCCAAGAGGGCTGAAGGGATTAGAGAATTTGACGGATGGGTTGGATGTTGGGAATAGGGGGGAACTAAAACACATGGAGTTTGGATCGGTTGAAAAACGACAAGATCAACCTAGAAAAGCTAGATGGCTGGGGGACCCCATGCGTCGCCGGTTTGGAATTGCCGCTTTCGGAGTTCGCGTATCGGTCGCATGAGAGCGGCATCGATGAGGTAACTGCTGAATGGTTGGCCGCTGGTATCGACCGGGACGATTTCGATGACATCCTGGTTTATTGCGCTGAGCGG
>JAJFHK010000281.1 GCA_021775655.1 Filomicrobium sp.
TCGCATCCGCCGCGAAGGCGAAGAAGTCTACGGCGACCGCGAACCCAATGCCGCAGACTATTCAGCACTCATTTACACGCGCGCCGTGATCCAGGAGACAATGCGGATCTATCCACCAATCTGGAGTTTGATCCGCACCGCCGCCGGACCGGACGAAATTGACGGGAAAGAAATCAAAGAGGGCGACCGCATCGTCTTGTTCGGCTATGGAGCCCACCACAATCCGAAGTTCTGGGATGCTCCCGAGGAGTTCCGCCCTGAGCGCTGGATGGGCGATGCCGCCAAGAAGCGTGTCAAGTATTCCTACATTCCATTCGGCGCCGGCAAACGTTCGTGCGTTGGAGGAGCGATGAGCCAGGTCGAAAATACGCTCGCGCTGTCCTTGTTGCTACGGCGCTTCCGCCCCGAGTTCGTTGGCCCTGTGCCTGCCGAAATCAATCCAACGGTGACACTGACACCGCGCGGCGGCCTTCACTTCAAAATTCACGAACTCGATTGAACCGGGCTCTCAGGTGTTCTGGTATGAATTGAAATGGTCAATGAGTGCCGTGCGTCTGCGGGTGTAAACGCCCGCAATCACGAGAACCAAGTTATCGGACGACCTCGTAGCGCAATTTCACAAGCCCATCGGAGAATGCATGAATTCCCTCGAATTCGAGCTTCTGCGACCGTGTCAGCCCATTGAGCATTGATATGCCCGATCCAATCAATCTGGGCGCCACACAGATCTCAACAATGTCAACAAGATCGGCTTCCAGAGCCGACTCCATAGTCACCGCGCCACCGACAACCCAGATGTCCTTTGACGTCCGCTCACGTGCAGCCTGAACCGCGGCCGCAATTCCGGTCGTCACAAAATAGCAGTTGGGAGGCATCTCCCACGGATCCTGCGATGTCAGGACGAAGGAATATTTGCCTCCGTACGGCCATTCACCGAACGCCTGCATCATCTGAAACGTACGACGGCCAAGGATCACCGCACCGACAGTTTCCAGGAACCCCGACTCGGTGAACATGCTGTGACGATAGGGTTCCAGCCATGTCGAATCGCCGTCGCTGTCGGCAACGAAGCCATCGAGACTTGTGGCTGTGAAGAGCCGAACCTGGGACATGGCCCTCCCGCGTGGTTATGGATCCTGTGATCCTCAGCCGCTGACTTTGCCAAGAAAGCTGCTCATTCGAAACAATGCACCACCAGAGGACCAGAAGCCCTCCAGCGGGCTTTATTATTTAACCGACGATTTCTTCAAGGCGGAAGTTGAGTGCGATTTCGCGCTCTGCTGATGCTGGACTATCCGAACCGTGCGACGAGTTTTCACCCTTGGATTGGGCAAATAGCTTGCGGATCGTGCCTTCGTCCGCTTCCGCAGGGTCTGTTGCCCCCATCACTTCACGGTATTTGGCAATCGCGTTTTCACCCTCAAGAACCTGCATCACGATGGGTCCTGAGGTCATGAAGTCGACCAATTCGCCATAAAACGGGCGTTCGGCGTGTTCTTCGTAGAACTTCTGAGCCTGTGCTTTTGTCCACAAGACGCGCTTTTGCGCGACGATCCGTAGGCCTGCTTTCTCGATAACTGCATTGATCGCCCCGGTAAGATTGCGATTGGTCGCATCCGGCTTGATAATTGAAAATGTGCGTTCGACTGCCATAAGTCCCCCGGGCAAAATATTCATGTTAGACCAGCGCCTTATAGCGATGCCCCTGCGTGCCTACAAGCCCGCAGAAAGCATCCATGTTGAACTCACCCGCCTACTTTGACGTTCCTTATACAGATGCAATCAGGCGGCGCTTTGCGCTTTTTGTTCGCGTCCAAGGATGCAGATGGCAAAAGCAACGCCTTGTAATAGCCCGCTTTCGCGTGTGAAAAAGCACTTGTGACGGAGCCGGTTTCCAAATTTCGGAATCCGGATCCTAGCCGGCAAAAGCGTTTGACAAACACCGCCCCGGCGTTGACGCGCTGCGCTGGTCCGTGGGACACCTAAACGCCCGCCGTGGGGAGTTCGGGGGTCGAAATTCCGCCGTTCCAGACCACCGATGAGAGCCGATGAGCAACAAGAACCCTGATGAGCGATAACAACTCCGAATTAGTCTGGTACATCGCCCGCGAAGGTCAGCAGCATGGACCGCTCTCGGACGTTGAAATGCGTCTGTTTGTCGAAAGCGGCCATTTGAAGCCTGAAGATCTCGTTTGGAACCAGGAAATGACTGAGTGGCAGCCGGCCGCGACAGTATTTCCCCCTAAGCCGGCAGCAACCCCACCTACTCCACCACCGCCACCCCAGCCGCCTTCACAACCCAAAGGGGCCACGCTGTCTACAGGTGGCTCCAACGCGCCAACTGTTGACCCGAAGACTCAGCCGACCCTCTCTGCAGCACTTTCCTCGCGAGAGAACGTTACTGGGCCAACCGCTGCTGCTCGCGCTGACGGGTCAAACGGCCTACCTTCACCAGACGATGTGCTGCCTTCATTCAGAGTGCAACGGACAACGGCACCCGGCTCGCTGGACCAGGCCACAAAGAGCCAACCTGCCCCCGTCGGTGATTACGACGACGATGAAGACCTCGACGATGAGGATTCTCCCCGTCGCGGCGGTCGAATTGGAATGATTGTAGGTACCGCTGCAGTCGTCACCGCACTAGTCGGCGGCGGTTTCGTCGCATTCCAGAACCAAGATTCCATCATCCAATACATGAACGAACAGACAGGCACGTCAGCGACGGCGAATAATGCGCCTCCGGTCGTCAAGGCCGACACTGCGACGAAGACAGCTTCGTTAGAGAAGCCGAAAGCTGCACCCAAGCCGCAGCCTGGAGCTTCCGCAGCAACTTCACCGGAAGGACCCCGCCTAGAGGGCATTACCGTTACGGTGCCTCCCACCCAGTCAACCACCGCACCTACAGCAACAGCCGAACCCAGCGACAGCGTCCCGTTGGCGACCATCGACGCAAACTTGCAAAAATCGCAGCTTTGGCGCGTCGTCAAGGGTGAATTTCCTGAGTGGTATCAGGAGCGGGTCACCGAAATATCCAAACTTTCAAATTCGGCCAGCGAAACCGATCTATCTAAGCACTTGATCGGCAAACTCGTTGCCTTGCGCCGTGAGCACGCTGGCCAAGCTCTTGCCTCGAGCAACGACAGCCTTCAAAGTATCGCCACCGCATTCCTCGCCAATCTAAAAAGTCTGGCCGGACATTCGACGGAAGCCTGCTACACATTCATCAGCAAAGGTGAAACAAGCCCGGCGGTGATCGCTCTATTCCCCAAGCCTGGATACGGTGAT
>JAJFHK010000282.1 GCA_021775655.1 Filomicrobium sp.
TAAATGCAAGCAGATTCGGCAAATTTGAGGGCCCACCGACCGGGAACAGCAAAAAACACCAGCTGCTATTCGACCGTCACTGATTTCGCAAGATTGCGCGGCTGGTCGACATCGGTGCCCATGAACACAGCGGTATGATAGGCGATCAGCTGAATTGGCACCGCATAAAGAAGCGGGTTGGTGAAGGCATGCGCATCAGGCACTTTGATGTGCGCTAATAATTTGCAACCTACCGCATCCGGCTCGCCATTCGAGATCAAAATGATCTGTCCGCCGCGAGCCGCGACTTCCTGAACATTGGAAACTGTCTTCTCGTTGAGAGCGTCTTCCGGCGCCACTACGATCACCGGTACGCTCTCATCAATCAGCGCGATAGGTCCGTGCTTTAGTTCACCCGCCGCATACCCTTCCGCGTGGATGTAGGAAATTTCCTTCAGCTTCAACGCCCCCTCTAGAGCTAGTGGAAAATTGATCCCCCGACCAAGGTACAGCACGTCACGCGCCTTCGACAATTCATGTGCGAGTTTCTCATAGGCGCTTTCATCAGCAACCATATCGGCAATATGGCGCGGTACTTCGAGAAGCCCTTTGACGAGTTCTTGTTCCTCTTCTGCCGAAATCGTTTCACGGGCTCGGCCCAGCGCCAGCGTTAAACTGGCAAGCGCCGCCAACTGGCACGTAAACGCCTTCGTCGATGCAACCCCGATTTCGGGACCGGCCAGCGTCTGCAACACGACATCGGATTCGCGTGCAATCGTCGATGTGCGCACGTTTACAATGGAAGCGATACGTTGACCCTGCTCTTTGCAATAGCGCAAAACAGCAAGCGTATCGGCCGTCTCGCCGGATTGCGAGATAAACAATGCCAACCCGTTTTCTGGTAACGGTGCTTCGCGATATCTCAGCTCAGATGCGAAATCGACTTCCACAGGAATGCGCGCATAGCGCTCGATCCAATATTTGCCGACAAGACCTGCGTAATAGGCCGTCCCACACGCCGAGATGGTGATCCGTGACAAGCCATTGAGGTCGAGCCCGAGATCCGGGAAATCAACCTTGCCTTCGGCCATATCGATATAGTGCGAAAGTGTGTGACTGATGACCTCCGACTGTTCGTGGATCTCTTTCGCCATGTAGTGGCGGTGATTGCCCTTGTCGACCAGCAACGAACTTGCCTGCGACTTGATTGCCGGGCGCGTGACGGGCTGTCCTGCCACATCGAAAATTTCTGCACCAGAGCGGCGCAGCACAGCCATGTCGCCTTCTTCAAGATAAGTGATTTCGCTCGTAAACGGGGCAAGGGCGATCGCATCAGAACCCAGATACATGGCGCCATCGCCATGACCGATCGCAAGAGGACTGCCGCGCCTAGCCGCAATCATCAGGTCGTCGTGGCCGGCGAACACGACACCGAGCGCAAACGCGCCTTCCAGCTTTGGTAGCGCTGCCTTGACTGCTTCAACCGGATCACTGACACGATCCAACTCTTCGGTGATCAGATGTACGACGGCTTCTGTATCGGTATCGCTTTCGAAGTCGTGCCCCTTGGCGGTCAGTTCCTCGCGCAAAGATCGAAAATTCTCTATAATCCCATTGTGGACCACCGACACCCGTTCCGACATATGCGGATGCGCGTTTGTTTCCGTCGGCTTGCCATGTGTTGCCCAGCGGGTATGCCCGATCCCGGTCGATCCATTTAAGGGTTCCTCGGCAATCCGCTGCTCAAGATTTCGCAGTTTACCTTCCGCCCGGCGACGCTCCAGATGTCCGTTCTCGACAGTCGCTATCCCTGCAGAATCGTAACCGCGATATTCAAGTCGCCGCAATGCATCGACGAGATCGCCTGAAACAGGCTTAATACCGAGGATTCCGACGATTCCGCACATTTGTTCCTAAGATCCCTTTTCCCGCGACCGCTGAACCACAATGAACTGCACAAGACGTAATGTGTTCAGCCGATTCGGCCAATTCACGTTGTATTACTAACGCGGGTAGGCGCGTGGGGCTCGGTTCATCCATGCAATCGCTCATGCATGTATTCACTGTGAGCAAATACCGTGCCGTTCAGCCGGGCTTCGGCCCGCTCATCTTGATCCGGTAGTGTGCGGCCCATTGTGGCTTTTCGGCCTGCGCTGACCGTTCAATCGCCAAAGCATCGCCTTCCACATCGCTGGTAATCGTACTTCCAGCAGCAACATAGGCCCCGTCCCCGATCATTAAAGGCGCAACCAATGCAGAATTGGAACCGATGAACACACCTGCGCCGACATCCACCCTGTTCTTGCTGAAGCCATCGTAATTGCAGAAGATCGTCCCGGCGCCGATGTTGGCACCTGGTCCAACCCGCGCATCCCCGACATAGGTCAAATGGTTAGCCTTTGCGCCATCCTCCATGGAAGCGTTCTTCACTTCGACGAAGTTACCGATATGAACGTCCTGACCCAGCTTCGTTCCAGGCCGCAATCGCGCGAATGGACCAACTGAAGTCCCCCGCCCGATACGCAAACCAGCTCGCGACTTTCCATCAAAACCTTCCAGATAACAGTTGGCACGAATATGGACATTATCCTCAACCCTAACTCCAGGTCCGAAGTACACATTCGGCTCAACCACGACATCGCAGCCAAAGGCAGTGTCGTACGATAGCCAGACCGTCTCGGGTGCGACCATCGTCACACCGGCCGCCATCGCATCTCCCCGTGCGCGTTGCTGCCAAATCGCTTCAGCCGTTGCCAGTTGGCCGCGAGAATTGACACCTAGAACTTCATCTTCCGGGCATGTCACGACACTCGCGTGCAGACCTTCCCCGCGCGCTATCTCAACAGCGTCAGGAAGGTAGTATTCGCCCTTGGCGTTGTCATTGCCGATCCGGTCAAGAAGCCCGGCGAGGTCATCGATACGAAATCCCATGACACCGGAATTGCAAAGGCTGACCGAGAGTTCCTCTGGACTGGCATCCTTGTGCTCACGGATCGCCATCAGCGCACCATCGCTGCCGGTCAGAAGCCGTCCGTAGCCGGTCGGATCGGCTGCCTCGAAGCCAAGTACGCAAACCCCAGCACCTTCATCCAATGCACCACGCATTGCTTCCAACGACGCCTTCCTCGTTAGCGGCGTATCTGCGTAAAGAACGAGCACATCGCCATTGTGACTGGCAATCGAGTCACGAGCTGCAAGCACCGCATCGCCCGTGCCCTTTTGCTCGGATTGCTCGAAGATTCTGGCGTCCGGTGCCAGCAAGCCAACCTCGCTACGAACATCATCCATGCCCGGCCCAACAACGACCGCGATGCTGGTCGCCCCCATGTCCGCCGAAAGCGCCAAAACGTGGCCCAGCATAGATCGCCCAGCGACCTTGTGCAGAACCTTCGGCTGCGCTGATTTCATCCGCGTTCCTTTGCCAGCAGCAAGGATAACAATCAGCAGCGAGCGGTCGCTCATGTCGTCACTCCGTCTTCATTTCTCATGTGAGGGTTTCACTCCCCCAAATTGGGATTCAAGAACCGCTGTTTATGGTGAGA
>JAJFHK010000283.1 GCA_021775655.1 Filomicrobium sp.
GACACAATGGCAACTGCCCGGACGAAATCGATGGGTGACATTGGGAGCGGACAAAACATGGGCCTGAGCACACCGAGCCTTCTGACCTTTCTTCTCTCATTCGTCATCATGCTGTCGGTGATGTTCGCCAAGTTTTTTGGCGCGACCATTCCGGGTTTGACCGGTGACACGACACAATTTTTGGGCCTTATGGTCGCCTACATCATCCTTGCTATGGGGTGCTTGCTGCGCTCGTTCTGAGTGAAATGAAGCAGATGCTTTCTTGGGGCTGGCAATTAGGGTTGCTGGCCCTTTCGGCTGCGCGCATGCATTCGACAAGCACGAGAATGACAACAAAATCACGTTCAAGTGCGGCGGCGATTTCATCGCGGACGTCAGGTTCCTGCTCGGCATCGTTTAACCGCTCCGATAGGATTTCCATCCAGCGCGGGCCGATCATGGCGAGTAGGACGTCGCAGACCTTTAGGGCGCTATCCAGTTTGCGGTCGAAGCGCTGGCCTGCAAACAGATTATCCTGCTAAGACACCGCTACCGCAGCGGATGCCATGAACCCTGATGTCGGCTTCACCCAAATTCACACCAAGTGTTGTGAGAAGTGAGTAGAGCACTTCATCAAGTGGTTCTGCGACACCTGCCAGCGTGTTGCTGACAGCGTTTTCGATTGCATCCGGGGTATTGAGGCTGAGCCCCAGCACCTGGACCTGCAATTGCAGATTGCTCAACAACGACGTCACAAGAGATTCTGTGAGATTATTTGTGCTGGTGCGTTTAACTGTCGCGTTATCGACATCGGATTGGTCGAATGTCAATAAGGTTTCTGATGTGTTCCCAGCATCAGCGAAGGCTTGGCCATCGACATCGACAAGTAGCGTATCAATGATTCTTGCGCTTGAAACGCTAGGTGCATAGTCAAAGTTTTCAAACGGGAAATAACCTACTTCGCCGATCCAAACTCTGGCAATCCCAGATCGTGCTGCGACTGTTGCTGAAGGCGTCGGTCCCTGCTGACAGTCAACAGCTGCCATTCGGGCCTCGCCATATGCAAGGTCGAGGTATAAGGGGAGCCGGAGATTAATTCCTGCCAGCAAACCTGAACCGCCGACTCGAGCCGTCAATTTCATCCGCGTTTGTGCCGTGCGCACGAACTTTCCGGTGCGGCCGACGGCGATCAGGGCTGATTGTTGCGGAACTTCTCCAACGGCAAGATCCATTGTGAGGCTTAAAAGATTGGGAACAGAGGCCGCCACGTCGATTTGCAGTTGACGTCCGCCATTGGCCAGAAGTGCCGATCCGGTCACCAGTTGAAGTGCTGATACGGTCGCATCAAGACCTCTCGCCGGATCACCGATGCGCAGCGAACCGTAGGGGCCGAGGTCCAACAACGACGACAAAGGAACGGTTTTCGACCAGCTGTTTGCATTGACGAGGCGCAACATTGCGGATGCGCCTGACGAGTCGCCGTTGCTTTCTGCAACTTCTGCTGCGGCGACCAGAATGTCTCCCATATTCGCCGTTGCGGCGAGCACATCGCTGTAGCTGCCGCTTGTAATCGCCACTTCGCTGGCAAGCGCGTTCATCAGTGGAACAAGTTGTAGGTTGGTATTGACGAGAGCTGAGTGATCCATAACGGAGAGCGATACGTTGCTGCCAAGCAGCCCCCCAAGCACCTGATTGACCACACCGCCTCGAACCGACAACAGTCGACTACCGATTGAGAATGCCGCTGAGTTGGCAGTCGCTGCGATTGCAGATACTCCGATTGACAACTGTTGTGTAGGCATTGATCGCGCAAAAAAGGCTTGCCCGATTTTTTGCAAGTTTACGCGAACGGCATTGTTAGGGGCTTGGCCGGGCTTGAAACGTTGTTCGCGGCTAAGATTCGGGTCAGCGGTATAGTTTCCGCGCTCTAGGGTGAACGTTGCCTCCACGCCGTTCGCCTCAATGGTGGCTGCCACAGCATCTTCGGCCCGCGCAAGGTCGGAAGCAGCAGCCATCGCAGCGAGATCGGCAACTCCCTGTAATGTACGGCGTTCGGTGTAAAGCGAGCCAACGTCAATCGCCAGCGCTGCGGCTGCGACTACAAAAATCATCGAGATGGCTGATAGAATTGCGATGGAGCCGTTCGCGTCGTTGCTGAACCTGCGGATCAAAACTTTGCCTTTCCTACTGAACATGAAAGTTTCACCTTAGAATCCACCACGTATTACAGACGCCGTGCGGACAATGGTTTGACCTGGCAACGGGACGAGACCGCCCAACCCCCAAATTGGCAGATCTTCAGCATTGTAACTGACGGTCACTCGGAAGATCGTGGCATCGCCGTTCGGATTACCGGCCTCCACTGTGATCTTATTTGCGTCAAGCAAATGATATTGACCGGCAATAGCCTCGACATGCTGCTCTGCAAATTGCACTCGCTCGGCATCAGTGATGCCGCCCACGGATGCCCTTGCTGCCTCCGCAGCGAGCGATGCAGTGCTATGCGCGGCGCCAAAGTAAATACCGTAAGCCAGGATTCCGACAACAAATGCCAAGAACACGGGCGCCAGAATTGCAAATTCCAGTGCCGAGGCACCAGAATTGTCCGAGAAGATTGATCTTGTCTGTTTAAACATAATCAACATTCTCATTTATGATCGCGATTTTGTGCAAAATTTCTCTTTCGTGAACCGCCGGCACCCAAGGTGCTAACGATTAATTTCTTGTGCCCACCTGCAGAAATATTATCCTTAGCCAGCCGTAGAAACCGCAAAGTTGCACGCTAAAATTGTACGCAAATATGCATTTATGGAAGCAAGCAATATCTAGGTGCCAGGAAAACTTCGGGACTTCTGTTGCCCGGTCGGCCGGCATCGCATTATCTGTCCGAAATTAGTTCAACTTTGGGATACCGGAGGAATCGGATGTACCAATTCATTTGGTGGCGGTTCGTCGCCATCATTTCAGTGCTGATCGCGGCTTGCAGCGCAACTATCCCTATCAACGCACAAAGTTTGGCACCCAATGACAATGCTGCAGCGGATACAGCTTCGGGAGAAACGCTTGAAGCACCTGTCAACCGCCGACCGGTGGCGAAAAAATTCTGGTGGTCTGATGACTGGTTCGACAATGGTCGACTGGAGATACCACAGAACTTCAAGGTAACTGAGCGCCAAGTTTCCTACGTCAACCCTCACGACGATACCGACGTGCCTGCCACGCTCTACCGTCCGTCAAAGGAAGGCCGCTATCCCGCGGTGCTCTTCCAGCACGGGCGTCGCGGATTCGATGATCTGGTCAAGCGCCTTGCAAGGCGCATAGCCGCGCGCGGCTTTGTCGTGCTGGCACCCGATGTCTATGCCGCCCGATTCATCGATCCACTGCCCATCGAACACTTAAGCGAGACAGAGAGGGATGTCGCGGCCGGACTCGACTTCCTGCTCAGCCTTGAAGACGTTTCTACGAACAAAGCGTGCGTCGTCAGTCACACGCGTGGCGGATATTACACACTGAAGGCTGCCGTCACCCACGGCCGCCAGGAAAAGCAGATCGCGTGCTACGTATCATCCTACCCTCACTTCCAGGACCCGAACGCCGCGGAGCCATCCCAGGTCTATCGCTACGCGGCTGAAGCAGACGAACTGATAGTGCCCGCCATGATCTTCATCGGGGAATACGAGCAGTATCAGCGCCGGCGCTCCGTCGAAACGGCTGTCGCGTCGATGAAAGCCATGGGGCGTGACGTGAAATTGATTATTTATCCCGGCGTCGGCCGCGGCTTCGATTTTCGTCCACCTAACGTGCGCACCTTTGCCGACGACCTCGCAACCAAGGACGCGAATTTACGGACCGCGCGATTTATCCGCGAGCACTTGGCAGGGTGGGAGCGGTGAGGGCGTTACTGGGTGCTTTGTGAGGCAATGGGGCGAATGGCCAGGAAGTGTGATCGACAACAATTGTTGAACCGTCCGGTAGGAGATACGCAATCGATTCCGGGTAGTCCGATTGCTTAAGGATAAGCTTATGTCGTGGTTTGATGACCAGAAGCCTGCGTTTATTGCAACAGAAACTTTTGGCCCGTGGGAACACGAAAAGTGGGCGAGCTACGTGGAATGGTCAGGTCTGACCCAACTCAAGGAGCTCGTGTCACTTGATGGAATGTTGTGCCCAACTGTTCTTGGAGACATCAAGGATAGTTATTGGCCGAATATTGTGAATGAAGACTTCATGCTTCAGTATTTCACCAACTTGGATTTCTTGCTCGAAGAGGTGGCGGATCCTGCGCAAACGAATTTCCTGTGTGTCTATCGCAATCCTACATCTGATCCTGTGGCCCCAACGAATACGAAGCCGTTCAATTTGTTGGGCTATGACCTTATCGAAACGGAAGGAAGCATCAGCGCCCTATGTAATTGCGGAGGTTTTCCGGATGTTTTTTTGAATGAAGAACTTTCGCCGCACGGGCTGATCTTATCTAGGAAACGAGCACTGGAGGTGCAGTCGCAATTGCGCGCGTGCCACCCGGATGAGCACCACGCAAACTGTGATGTCTGGGCGATCTTCCGGGCTTAACACTGATGAGCTGAATGCATTTGGCAGTCTGGCGGAAGATCCGCCTAAAGTCACGGTTTGGCTCTTCCGCCAAGGGCACGTCGGGCTGCTATTCGATCGAAAGCAGACGTCTTTTCATATCGGCCGTGTAAGCAGCCCTATTCCACGCCCAACTTCTTCTTAAGGATGTCGTTGACCGCCTTTGGGTTGGCTTTGCCGCCGGAGGCCTTCATGACTTGGCCGACGAAAAAGCCGATCATCGTTGGTTTGGCTTTGACGGCTTCAACTTTGTCCGGATTGGCGGCGATCACTTCGTCGACGACTTTTTCGATGGCACCGGTATCGGTGACCTGTTTCATGCCGCGCTTGTCGACAATCTCACCTGGATCGCCGCCTTCGGTCCAGACGATTTCGAACAGGTCCTTGGCGATCTTGCCTGAGATGTCGCCGGAGCCGATCATATTGACGATTCTGGCAATCTGGTCGGCACTGACGGGCGAGTCTGAGATGTCCTGGCCTTCCTTGTTGAGGCGGCCGAACAATTCGTTGATGACCCAATTCGCTGCCGACTTGCCGTCGCGCTTGGCGTTGTCGAGTCCTTTGACAACGTCCTCGAAATAGTTGGCGGACGCACGCTCAGCCACGAGCACGCCAGCGTCGTAAGCCGACAAGCCGTATTCATCCATCATGCGGTGCTTTTTTTCGTCGGGCAGTTCCGGCAGGCCCTTCGCCAACTCGTCGACGTAAGCTTGCTCGAATTCGAGCGGCAGAAGATCCGGGTCCGGGAAGTAGCGATAGTCGTGGGCTTCTTCCTTGGAGCGCATTGAGCGTGTTTTTCCGGTTTTGGGATCGAACAGGCGCGTTTCCTGATCGATGGTTCCGCCGTTTTCGATGATGTCGATCTGGCGGCGGGCTTCGTGCTCGATGGCCTGTCCGATAAAGCGGATCGAGTTGACGTTCTTGATTTCGCAGCGCGTGCCGAGTTCGTCGCCGGGCTTTCTCACCGAGACGTTGACGTCGGCGCGCAGGTTACCCTTGTCCATGTCGCCATCGCAGGTCTCAAGGTAGCGAAGGATTGTGCGCAGCTTGGTGACGTAGGCCTGCGCCTCTTTTGACGATCGCATGTCGGGTCTGGAAACGATTTCCATAAGCGCGACGCCTGAACGATTTAAGTCGACGTAGGAATAGTCGGGGTGCTGGTCATGGATCGACTTGCCGGCATCCTGTTCGAGGTGCAAGCGCTCGATGCCAACGCGCTTGGTATCGCCGTCGACCTCGATCTCAACCTCGCCTTCGCCAACGATGGGCTGCTTGAACTGCGAGATCTGATAACCCTGTGGCAGGTCGGGGTAGAAGTAGTTCTTGCGGTCGAACGTCGAGCGCAGATTGACCCCGGCTTTGAGGCCAAGGCCTGTACGGATGGCTTGGGCCACGCATTCCTTGTTGATCACAGGCAGCATACCGGGCATTGCCGCATCGACGAGGGAGACATGCGAATTGGGCGCGCCGCCGAATTCTGTCGAAGCGCCGGAAAAGAGCTTGGCGTTTGAATTGACCTGGGCGTGCACCTCAAGGCCAAGCACCACTTCCCAGTCGCCAGTCGCACCCGGGATCAGGTTGTCGGAATCTTTATTCGATTTTTTGGTATCTGCCTGCATGATCTCGTGTTTCTTTAGAGCGGTATTGCTATGTGGTTATCGCAGCTCTGTACTGGCTGCAATTCAACTGGAAATGGAATGCTAGTTGGTCGTGAGTTGAGGTCCGGCATCTTCCTTCGTCCACTTGCGAAGTGGGAGGCCGCGCTTGGCCCAACCTGGACCATTGGGGCCGCCAACCACGCCTTCGACAACGTTTAAGACGTTGGGGAAGCCTGCTTTTGACAACGGCACAGCCAGCGCTGTGGTGCGGCTACCGGTGCGGCAGATAACGGCAATCGGAACATTTGCATCGCCGCCGGCCGCCTTTAGCAGGCCGGCAAGGAACACCTGCGGATCCTGGTGCATCGTAATGGCATGAGCTGACGTCGGCACGCCAGTTTCTTTCCATTCTTCGGCAGTGCGAATATCGACCAAAACTATGTCGCCCTTCAGTGCCCGCTCATGAGCTTCGGGGGCTTCGATCTTTGTAATCTGCTGCGCGTATGATGGCGAGGCGGGCACGAGAACGAGCAGGACCAGCGCCAGGTATGCCAACGCGGAATTCGCAACCGGATTTAGAAGGCGGACCATGACATCAAACTCCTCGTATCAGAGCGTCGGTGAAACGACCTCATGGCGCCGACGGGCTGTTCTTGCGGAAAAAGCGATAGCCAATCCAGGCCCAAATCATGCCAAGAACGAACTGCGCCACGAATACGCCGGTTGGTGCACCGAACCCCTTAACGATGACAATGCGGACAAAGGCCAACGCGTAGAGGAAAAGAAACCCAGCACAACTTGCTGCAAAACCGGCGACGATTACCTTTTGCCACTGGTTGGCATCGCGGCCCATCAAGAACGCCACGGCGATCACAACAGGATTGAGCAGCGCGACCAATAGCACGCCGTAGGGATCGAAGGGTTGTAGGTGAAGCATTTTCTTTATGACCTCTCGCTCAGCCTTTTTCGCTGTCAGGCGGCGGAGAGTGGGCGAGTTGATCCTCTTCATACTGGATGAACCAGCCGATCATCTGGCGCCACATGGCTTCCGCCAACTCGGGAGGCAAGCCGCGCTCGGTCGCGCGAACCTTGACGCTGTCGATCACCTGCTGGATGCGCCAGGGAACAACGGCCCCCTCAGGACCATGCTGTTTTAGTTGCCACGCCCGGTCGACGTAACCGAAGCGCTGCGCCACGAGGTCGACGAGTTGGCCGTCAATTTCGTCGATGGCTTGACGGACCTGGACCATCTCGGTGCAGTCTTGGGGCGGGACGCGGGTCATGAGCTGCGGCAACTCCTGTTAATCGGCGCTTCTGGATTACCGCGCTGGCGACGTGAAGGCAATGCAACCGAGCTCCATCGCACGGCAAACGGTCGGCAAGAGCATCTTGGAAATAGTGCGTGGATCAGCCCCACCAGCGCTCTGTGATGGCGAGACGCCCTGCGGCGTCCTCGATTGATTGCCCAACGCGCAGAAGAGTTGCCTCGTCGAACGGTTTTCCAATTAGCTGCAAACCGAGCGGTGTACCCTCCTTCGACAATCCGGCCGGCACCGAAATGCCGGGCAGGCCGGCCATGTTCACGGTCACGGTGAAAATATCTTCCAGGTACATCTGCAAGGGATCGCCCGACTTTTCGCCAAACGCGAATGCCGGTGACGGTGTTGTTGGCGTGAGCACGACGTCAACTTCATCCCACGCCTTATCGAAATCGCCCTTGATGAGCGTGCGGACCTTTTGTGCCTTGAGGTAATAGGCGTCGTAGTATCCTGCGGACAAAACGTAGGTGCCGATCAGGACACGGCGCTTTACCTCGGCACCGAAACCGGCGGAGCGGGTTTCTTCGTAGGTGTCGATGAGATCCTTGCCGGGCTTCCTGAGGCCGTAGCGGACACCGTCGTAACGGGCAAGATTGGAAGATGCTTCCGCAGGTGCGATGATGTAGTAGGCAGGAAGCGCGTACTTGGTATGGGGCAACGAGATTTCATGTATGGTTGCACCGGCGTCTTTCAGCCAGGCGATCCCTTTTTCCCAAAGCGCAACGGCCTCTTCCGACATGCCGTCGATGCGGTATTCTTTCGGCACGCCGACACGCAGACCCTTGATACCGTCGTTGAGCGTGGCTTCATAGTCGGGCACGTCGGCATCGACGCTTGTTGAATCTTTCGGGTCATGGCTTGCCATAACTTTCAACATCATCGCTGAATCGCGCACGGTCTTGGTGAGCGGCCCGGCCTGGTCAAGCGAAGATGCGAACGCGACAATGCCCCATCGCGAGCATCGCCCGTAAGTCGGCTTGATGCCGACGGTGCCGGTGAGTGCGGCTGGCTGACGAATTGAGCCACCGGTATCGGTTGCGGTGGCGGCGAGGCACAAGTCAGCAGCAACGGCGGCCGACGAACCGCCCGAAGAACCACCCGGCACGAGCTTGTCGGTCGATCCTTTTCGTCGCCAAGGGTTCACCGCAGGGCCGAATGCGCTCGTCTCGTTCGATGAGCCCATGGCAAACTCATCGTTGTTGAGTTTACCGAGCATGACCGCGCCGGCGTCCCAAAGATTTTGAGTGACAGTTGATTCATAAGCCGGCTGGAAATCATCAAGGATGTTCGAGCAGGCGGTCGTGCGAATACCTTTCGTACAGTACAGATCCTTGATGCCAAGCGGCAGGCCTTCGAGTTCGCCGGCATTGCCCTTCTTGGCAAGTCGCATGTCGGAAGCTTTCGCCTGTTCGAGCGCGTGTTCTGGTGTCGGGAGCACATAGACATTGAGCTCGCTGTTTCCCGATTCAATCGCCTTAATGTGTGCATCCGTCAGCTCGGTCGAAGTGAAGTCCTTCTTCGCCAAGCCGTCGCGCGCTTCTGCCAGGGTGAGTTTCGTCAGATCAGTCATCCGGCTCATTCCACCACCTTGGGTACGACGAAAAAGTTGTCTTCGCTCATCGGCGCATTGGCGACGATCTCGTCCGCCTTCTCTCCATCGGTCACCTTATCCTCGCGCTGTTTCAGTTGGATCGGCACAACGCGTGTCATCGGCTCGACGCTGTCGGTGTCGACCTCTTCGAGTTGCTCGACCCAATCGAGAATGGCGGAAAGCTCGCCTTCAAGCCCCTTTGCCTCTTCGTCGGTGATCTTGATACGCGCAAGCCTCGCGATGCGCCGGACGGTCGCCTCGTCGACGTGCATGGTCCCTCACTTGGTCGTGGTTATCTTTAGAGACTGGCTGAATAACCGCGAAGGCGAAAAAGCGCAACTTCTTGCTTGGCCCACACTTTCTAAAGTCGTGTGGGGCGGCATGTTTCAAGCGGCTGACCCCGGGCCTTGGCGCAGGGCGCTACGTTACGGTGGAGTAACGCTCCGCATGGACGGGGCAGCAGGGTCGCCTTGCCGCTAGGCACCGCCGGACCAGCTTCGGCCTGCCCCGGTCGATTTTATTGCAAACCCTCGGAGGGTTGAACGGCGCCGGACGCCGCGACCACAGGCAGCGGT
Source organism: Filomicrobium sp. (assembly GCA_021775655.1). Classification (GTDB taxonomy): domain Bacteria; phylum Pseudomonadota; class Alphaproteobacteria; order Rhizobiales; family Hyphomicrobiaceae; genus Filomicrobium. The sequence goes on from JAJFHK010000283.1 coordinate 9,653, forward strand.
GGGCACCTGAAGTCGCAATTTGATTAGTGCGTCTTAAACCAGCCGCGCAGCAGCGTCGTGACGATATCGGAGTAATCATCGGTCCAGGGGCGGACACCCTGGGAGGAGGGGCGCTCGGCACCTTGCCATTCAATGGCTTGATCCACGACTTCTTTGTCGCGGCTGATCAGCATCACCGTTGATGGCGCGCTATCGAAGCCAGGATTTTCCGGCTTGTCGTTGACGAGAACGGCGTGGAAACCGGTGTGTTGCTCAAGTGTTGCTGTCACCGCTGGAGGAAGATCGAGGTGCTTGTTGGACAAGTGGATGACCAGCAACCCGCGCTCGGCTAGTTTTGAGGCGTAAAGGTCGATGGCCTCGACCGTCAGCAAGTGCATTGGGATCGCATCCGACGAGAACGCATCAATCTGCAGGTAATCGAACGCGTGATCGGGCTCTTTTGTTAGGGTCAGGCGGGCGTCACCGACAACGACCTTTGCGTCCGGC
>JAJFHK010000284.1 GCA_021775655.1 Filomicrobium sp.
ATGACGCGTCACCCGGACCCTCGTCTCGCTCTACTCCGCCATTAGAAGAAAGGCTTTTCAGGTAGCGCAGCGGCGCCCAGCCCTCGACGGCAATCTCGGTTTCTTTGTCATCCACCTTGTAGGCAACATAGCCCCAGCCGCGCCCCTCGAATTCCCCCTTTTCAGTCACGCAAGCCTTATCACCGCCAACCATGACGTCGACGTAGGTGGTGCCACCAAGCTCCTTGCTAATGTTGAGGAGCCCTGTCTCGACTTGGCGGATCTCGCATGCCGCGTAGGCCGTTGTACCTGGAATAACGGCTAGGGCGAGGATAAGAAACCAGCGAGCTTTCATCATTGTCATTCCCAACAAGCGAATAGTCGCCGCTGGACGTGCAGCAGCCAATTTTCCAAGGCGGGATCAGGATCGATGATGTTGGTCCCAGGCTCGGGGCAGACCGGCAGGGCGGCGACGACGCCGCAATCACAATGTCACACCGCAGGGGAAGCTTTGCAACTAGCACGAGCCACCAATTTCACAATTGGCGTAACGAAGGAGCCATATGAGGCGGTACGCCGAGTGCCTGGCAGTCGGCTAAGGTGAAGAAAGCAGAGGTCGAGACCTGTTTCATTGGGACCTATTAAAGAACTCAAGTTCCGCTCCGAATTTCCGCTGTTGGTTCAGAAACCTGCACAGCAACGGACATGGCTTGTTCAGTGCAGAAGCTCACTTGTGGCCCGTTGCAGCACGGCAGTGCTGCGCCGCAATGGCAGCGTTCGCCAGCGGCGGACATGAACCAGAAGCGGTCGCACGCTAGACGACGGCCGCAAATTGGATCCCGCTGCATGTGCAAACCGAGTCCTACGGAACGACTGCTCTCAAATTCGGCTAGCCGATCACTCTATGATTTCCGCTGCGTACCAATTCAGCAGCATCTTTATTCCCACCGAATCCAAACGCGCACTTATGGCTTGATCGTTATTCCGGCACCGGTATTGCCACCGATTCTCCGCAATGCTCCCAACATGATGTGACACTCGAAAGTGGGTCGTTTGTAGTAACCCCTGTCTGAAGTCCCTGTTGCAACACGTGGGAGACATCCATGACTGCCAATTCGCAAGTCGCAATAATTGCCGCAATGATTCTTCTTTGCGTGACATCTTTTAACTCAGCCAATGCGGGTGACAGCGTTGTCTACAGCGTCGATGGCAGCGAGTACCAAGGGTATCAATCGAAGGCTATAGGCGCGTCGAAGGGGCTCGTTGTCGTCATCCATGACTGGGATGGTCTGACGAGTTATGAGGAACGGCGTGTCAACCTACTTGCCGAGATGGGCTACGACGCCTTCGCCGTTGATCTTTATGGCAAAGGCAACCGTCCCCTCGAAACTGGTGCCAAGAAAGCCGAGACGGGCAAGCTCTACAATGACCGCGAGAAGATGCGTGCCTTAATCCTGGGCAGCCTAACCGAAGCCCGTAAACTTAGCAGCAAATCCGCTGTCATCATGGGCTACTGTTTTGGTGGAGCGGCGACACTGGAATTGGCGCGCTCAGGCAACGCCGAAAACGTCAAGGGTTTCGCGACTTTCCACGGTGGTCTCAAAACACCAGAAGGCCAAAGCTATCCTAAAAATACGCCGCCGTTGCTCATCGCACATGGTGCCGCCGACTCCTCAATCACCATGCAGGACGTTGCGACCCTCTCCGGTGAGCTGGAAGCAGCCGGCGTCACGTATACCATGGAAGTTTATTCGGGAGCGCCGCATGCGTTCACCGTCTTTGGCAGCGACCGCTATCAGGAACGCGCTGATAAACTCTCATGGGAGGCGTTCACGAAATTCCTGATGGCAACACTTGGTGGCTAAAACCGAAGCACCTCCAAATCCTGTCATCGTCTGCGCAAGTCTGCAAGGGGTCGACGCGCAATCGGCGGATGGCAGCTTTTTGGTATTATCCTGCCAAACCTCCTTCGGCATCGTTGGGCCGGTAATCGCAATCGTGAATTTTGCGTCGTCCGTGGTATTAGCGCAAAAGCACCTCAGAGCAGCGGCAGCAGGGTATGGATCGTGATGACAAACAACGACCTGGACTTCCAAATGGCTCTGTTTTGCGATTTCGAGAACGTCGCGCTGGGTGTGCGTGATGTCAAGATCCCGAAGTTCGACATGAAGTTGGTGCTCGAGCGTTTGCTGTTAAAGGGCAGCATCGTTGTCAAGAAGGCCTATTGCGACTGGGATCGCTACCAGGAATTCAAGTCGACCATGCACGAGGCTGCCTTCGAACTTATCGAAATTCCGCACACGCGCCAGTCCGGCAAGAACTCAGCCGACATCCGCATGGTCGTCGATGCGCTCGACCTTTGCTACACAAAAGAGCACATTGACACCTTTGTAATCATTAGCGGTGACTCGGACTTTTCGCCACTCGTCAGCAAGCTGCGCGAGAACGCCAAGACGGTTATCGGGGTCGGTGTAAAGAACAGCACTTCGGATCTGCTAATGAATAATTGTGACGAGTTCATCTTCTACGACGACCTCGTCCGCGCCAGCACTTCAACGAAGTCTCGACGTCTGAACCCGACAAAGAAAAAGGCCGCAGAGGAAAGAAAGCCAGCAAAGACTTCGGCGGCTGGGGGCAAGGCCGCGGCTGCAGATGAGGCGGGCAAGGACGCCGACCGTCGCAACGAGGCCATTGATCTCGTCCTGGAGACAGCAGAGGCGCTCTTTGCCGAAGGCGTCGAACGCGTGTGGGGTTCGATGGTCAAGCAAACCTTGAAGCGCCGCCGCCCAGGCTTTAACGAGAACTTCTACGGCTTCCGGTCATTCAGCAACCTGTTGGAAGAGGCAGAAGACTGCGGCGTCTTGGAGCTTGAGGCGGACGAGCGCTCCGGAGGCTACGTGATCCGTGCGGTCCGGCGCAGAGAATGATGCAAAGCAACCTGTCTCTTCGCCTAAATTGAGCGTGTGTTCGTAGCGCGGCTTGGGATCAAACTCGACCGGTGGAACAATGCTTAGTCCGACCGATTTGCCCTGCATCGCGGAAGACCCGGCCCCTTCAAAGGTCCTTGATCTGAGCTAGGGTCTGTCGATCCGATGAGGAGACGGACGATGAAGAAGAGTAGGTTTTCAGAAGAACAGATCATCGCAATCCTGAAGGAACAGGCAGCCGGCATGAAGACCGCCCACGCCTTGGCTCGCCTTGGTTCTCTCTCGACCGTTCCCGTCAAACTCTAGATGTCAGCAAGTCTACCGCAGTTGAGCACGGCATGACTGGAGATGGCCCCAGGCTGAAGCCGGTCTGGCTGCGCAATGCTTTCGCAGTTAGGGGCGCAGCGGTAAAACGCTGCGAATTCGACCTAGCTTTCCGACGCTAAGGGCAAGCCTACCGCTATTCGAAAGGCGAGCAGAGTCTCATTTTGACCCGGGACAGTCGTAGTCATGCGTTGGCGTACCTACTTGACGCTCACCGACCCAGTCATGCCGGCTTCTTTGTGGCCTGGGATGAGGCAGGACATATCGAAGATGCCGGCCTTGGTGAATTGCCATACGAAGGATCCGTTGTTGCCGGGTGACAACCGCAGCGCGTTGGGCTCATCGTGCGCCATATGCGGATCGTTTTTCATCATCTCCGCATGCCTGTTGTTTTCTTCTTCTGTCGCGATGACGATTTCATGATCTAGCTCCCCAGCGTTGGCCACGCTGAACCTGATCTGCTCGCCCTCAGCAACAGTGATGTTGCTTGGAATGAACGCCATGCCTTCGTCAGTTTCAACCATCTTGATTTCTATCTCGCGCGCCGGCATTGCTGGGTCCCCCGGCTTACCGTATGCGGTCTCAGCAGCTCCATGCCCGTGGGAATGGTCGTGATGGTGACCGGCCCCATTGTGGCCCGGAGCAGCAACTGCGGTTTGAAATACTGCGACAGTCGCGATGGCGAAAAACGCGCTGATCAACGGATGATGTTTCATTGGTCGAACTCCTTAGGTTTGTGATTAGCGAACATGGTTGCGTGTCGAATGTTTGGAAATGCTATTCATAGACGTACGGTACGCAGCCTTAGAGCGTTCCCAATGACCGATACCGAGCTGAGGCTCATAGCGGCTGCAGCAATGATTGGCGACAAGAGCACACCGAAAACCGGATAGAGAACACCGGCTGCAATCGGCACTCCCAAGGCGTTATAAGCGAAGGCGAAGAATAGGTTCTGTTTGATGTTCGCCATTGTGGCCTGAGACAACCGGCGGGCACGCACGATGCCGCGCAAGTCACCTTTCACAAGTGTTATGCCGGCACTTTCGATCGCAACGTCCGCCCCTGTTCCCATGGCAATTCCGACATCTGCCTGGGCCAACGCCGGAGCATCGTTGACGCCGTCTCCCGCCATAGCGACCTTCGATCCTGCCGCTTGCAGTTCACGAACGATTTCGGCCTTTTGATTCGGCAGAACGTCCGCGCGTACTTCATCGATGCCCAGTCGCCCGGCAACCGCTTGAGCAGTGCGTGCGTTGTCGCCCGTTACCATGACGACATTGAAACCTTCCCCGTGGAGCGCTTTGATTGCTTCAGCCGTCGTCTCTTTGATCGGGTCAGCAACCGCAACGATGCCTGCCAGCTTTCCGTCGACAGCAACGAACACGGCTGTCTTTCCCGAATCGCGCAGATCATCAGCCCGGCTCACGAATTCACCTCGCGAGACATCGATAGCCTCCATCATTGCCGCGTTTCCAAGCGCCACGTCGCGTCCATCGATGCGGCCGCGCACGCCTTTGCCGGTAACCGCATCGAATTCTTCGGCTGTAGAAGTCTGGATGCCCTTTTCGATTGCCCCTTCAACGATTGCCTCAGCAAGTGGATGTTCGCTCCCCCGCTCGAGGCTTGCTGCCAGACTGAGAAGTTCGGCGTCTCCAAAGCCTGGTGCGGCGACGATGTCAGTAAGTTTTGGCTTTCCGACCGTAAGCGTCCCGGTCTTGTCGACGATCAACGTGTCGACGTCGGCAAACCGTTCAAGCATTTCGGCATTCTTGATCAAGACTCCGGCCTGTGCGCCGCGTCCCGTTGCAACCATGATTGACATTGGCGTTGCAAGTCCGAGTGCGCAGGGGCAGGCGATGATGAGAACCGAGACGGCGGCGATGAACGCGTAGGCGAGGGCGGGCGCTGGTCCCCAATTGGACCACGCAATGAACGCAAGCACAGCGATCGCCAGAACCGATGGCACGAAGTAGCTCGCCACCACATCGACCATCTTCTGAATCGGGGCGCGGCTGCGCTGTGCTTCAGCGACCATATTGACGATCCGCGACAGCATCGTATCGCTGCCAACCCGCTCGGCCTGCATGATGAACGAACCCGTCCCATTGAGCGTACCACCCGTGACTGCGTCGCCTGAAGTTTTCTCGACCGGCACCGGCTCTCCGGTAAGCATGGATTCGTCGACTGCCGAGCGACCTTCGTAAACTATGCCATCTACGGGGATGGAGTTACCCGGTCGCACTCGCAGCTTGTCCCCCGTCTGTACGTCCTCTAGCGACACGGTTTCATCAGTTCCATCGGCATTGACACGCAGCGCGGTCTTTGGGGCAAGGTCGAGGAGCGCGCGGATAGCACCGCCGGTCCGCTCGCGTGCCCGCAGTTCCAGGACTTGGCCGAGTAGAACCAGGATTACGATGACAGCAGCGGCTTCGAAGTAGACGGCAACTGAGCCTTCAGATCCACGGAATGCAGCGGGGAAAACTCCTGGAATGATTGTCGCCACGACACTGTAGAGGTATGCGGCTCCAACGCCGATGCCAATCAGCGTCCACATATTCGGCGAGCGATTGACAATAGAATCCTTGCAACGAACAAAGAATGGCCACGCCGCCCACAGGACGACAGGTGTTGCCAGTATAAATTCTATCCAGTCCGCGGTCCGCTCGCCGATCCACTCGCGGATCGGAAAGCCCAAATGCGGCCCCATGGAGAGCACGAGTATCGGCAGTGTCAGAAGTGCGCCAACGATCATGCGGCGCGTGAAATCAACGAGCTCCAGGTTTGGTCCCACTTCACCGGTCGGCACACCCATCGGCTCGAGCGCCATCCCGCAGATTGGGCATGTCCCCGGACCTTCCTGAACGATCTCGGGGTGCATCGGACAAGTGTATTGAGTGCCGACCGGCATGGGCTCTTGGGCTGGGGGGCCGTCGGCATATTTCTCGGGGTCAGCCTCGAATTTCTCCTTGCACCGGGCCGAACAGAAGTAGATATCGTCGCTGCCATATCTTGTCGTATGCGCGGCCGTCGCGGTATTGACGCTCATTCCGCAGACGGGATCGATCATGCTGGCGCCGTGATCTGGGTGATCATGGCGATGATCGCAAGATGTCTGGCCGGCAGAATGGGACGAGATTGAATTGGTTGTGCCGCTTGAGGCATTCATTTTCGGGGCCCTTCGCTGATATGGCACCAAGGTGCGCTTTCCACCCGCTGGAAGGTCAAGACTCTGAAATCAAGAAATGTTTACTCGATCTCATTGCCCTGATTTGAACCGCTTACTCATGCTATCGTATTCATGAGTGCAATTGGGCTTGACCTTCCAGTAGCTGTAACCCTCAATATGTGTCCAGTGATCGAATAAGATCGGATTTGAGACCGTGCTTCGGCAGCTTAAAAAAATCTTGGTTTGCCTGCTGGCGTTTTCCGTTTTGAACACGGGAACACTCCAGTCTGCGCGCGCCTGGATTGCCGCTCCCGTAACCGTCTTAGACGCTCACGGCCTCGCTGTAGAATCGCCGCATGGGAATCACGATCACGATCACCGACTTCACGGCACAATCGACTTACGTCATCAACTTGAATGCTTTCTCGTTTGTCTCGATGGAGCCCCTGACGAATACATCCCATCGCTCTCAATCGAGCGCATCACGCCCGACGCAGAACCAATCGATTTTGGTCTGATCGATTCTTCGGTGCGAATTGCCCAGCTCAGCGTCTCGGACATGAGGCCGCTACCTCGCGGGCCACCCGGCCACAACGACGTTCGTACCGATGGGCCGCGTGCAACTCTTCTGCTGACCGCACGATTCCGCATTTGATCACTCCTCTCTCCTGACGCGATCAGCATTGATTGCGCAGGTGCTGGCCACGGGCATGCTCAAGCTGCCTTTGCGCCCATTCACGTTTTCCTTGCTTCGGAATCCGTCAATGGAGGATCAAATGAATATAGGACATGCAGCAGATCTTTCCGGTCTTCCGGTAAAGACGATTCGATACTATGAAGAGATCGGGCTGGTCGTCG
>JAJFHK010000285.1 GCA_021775655.1 Filomicrobium sp.
ATACGCACGAATACGGCCGGTCGGTCGGCCATGATACCAAATGAGGTAGACACAGGACGCGGACATGGGAAGCGATAGACGAACGCATCGATGCGCTTAATAACGATGCTTTCCCGCATATTTGAGGTCCTTGATCAACGCGCGACTGCCGTAACTGCACGGGTCGGAGGCGCATTATAGAACCGAATAAGACTAGACATCCACATTTATGTATGACTTTATTTCGTGTGACGTTGTCGTGCAAGGAAGTTCACTGTGGCGAACCTCAGGCGAAGCGCTATTCCGCTCTACACGCAGATTGCTTCGTCTCTGCGCAACGAAATCGATACGGGTACTTGGCCGGTCGGTACCAAGATGCCGGCCATCAACCAACTTGCAGACCGCTTTGGTGTCGCAGCGCAAACCATGCGCCAAGCCATTGGCCTTCTTGAAAGCGAAGGCCTCGTCCTACGTCGTCAAGGCGTAGGAACGGTTGTGCAAAATATACCGCGCGATCTTCACTGGCTCAAACTCCCCACCGACTGGGTTTCCCTCGTCGGCATGCTCGATAAGCTCGACGTGCGCGTCATGTTGGTCGAAGCATCCGACCGTACGCCACGAGTACATGAGGCCGAGGGCAAGCCCGTAGGATCCTATAAATACGTCAAACGCGTTCACTACCGGAACGACGAACCATTTTGCGTTATCGAATTCTACCTCGCAGCCGAAATCTATCTTCGCGCACCAAAAACATTTCGAAACACGACAGTGATCCCGGCGCTCAGTAAGATGAAGAATGTCGGTATCTCAAAGGTGGGCCAATCAGTCAGTATTGATGTCGCTGACGCAGAAACTGCTAAACACCTCGATATTCCGCTTGCCAATCCCGTTGCGAGGGTTCGAAGATCGATAGCAGATAAGAAGAGTAACGCAATCTACATCGCCGAAGCACTCTACCGAAGCGACATCATTCATATCGATATGGATTTGTCGCCCGGAAAGAAGCAGTAAGAGTAAACCTGAGCAGGAGGATGCAAAACGATGAATAAAGAACTGCGGAGACTGCCGCGCACAGCGGTGCTCGGATTGGCCACACTGGCTGTCGGGATAACGGGCCTCGCGGTCACGGCGGCAAACGCTGCCGAATATCCCGAGCGTCCAATAACGCTCGTCATTGCTTACGGCCCAGGCGGCGCAACGGATATTTCCGGCCGTACTTTGGCAGTTCCGCTCGGCAAAATCGTGCCCAAACCCGTTCTCGTGGTCAACCGGACAGGCGCAGGCGGTGCGACTGGTACCGTAACGGTGCGCGATTCCGCTCCCGATGGTTACACGATGATGGTATCGCGCGTGGGTTCGCACACGGTGAACCCGGCGATGAAAGCCACACTTCCATACAAGCTTGATGAATTCGATCAGGTCGGCGTCTACGAGATCAATCCGGTCGCTTGTGCTGTAAAGGCAGATTCTCCTATCAAATCGATGGAAGAACTTGTCGCTAAGGTAAAAGCGGCACCAAAGACCATTAGCTATTCGTCATCCGGTGTCGGGTCACTTCTGCACATCGCAGGCGCCATGGCCATCCGCGAATTTGGCGTCGATAACCCTGTTGAAGACCTCATCCATATCCCACTTAAGGGTGGCGGAGCTGCGGCTACGGCAGTGCTTGCTGGAACGGCAACCTTCATCTGCACTAACTCGTCAGCACTAGCGAGTTTTGTTGCCAACAAGCAGCTGCGTCCGCTGATGGTTACGACCAAGGAGAAAGTCCCAGGCTTTGATGCACCAACGGCCGCCGACCTTGGCAAGCCGAACCTTCATCAGCTAGTGGGCTGGTCAGGTATCGCAGGTCCGAAGGGGCTTCCTGACGAAGTCAAAGAGAAGTGGCGCGGTTGGCTCAAAGCTGCAACCGAAGACAAAGGCTTCCTTGAAAAGATGGGTGCGCGTGGGTCCGTCATCCAGATGATGTCTCCTGAAGATTCGAACGCGTTCATCACTAACCAGTACAATGTCTTCAAAAAGCTGGTCGACGAACTCGGCATGCGCATTGAAGGCTAAGTCTCCAACATTGACAGCGCGGCGGCCGGAATTTTTCGGCCGCCGTTTTCTGGATCGAATGCGTCAGATTAATCTTCCACGAATCGAGCACTCTACACGTGGCCAACCGGCATGAATGTTAAGTCCAACGATATCTGGCTCGGAGCCGGCGTCGTCACCTTCGGCATCTTCTTGCTGGTGTACGCAATCCCAGTTCTCGTCTCTTCGCCAAGCAATGTTCGCGTTCTATTTTTGTCGCCAACATTCTGGCCGGTCATAATTGCGTGGATGGTCATCATCCTCGGTACGATGCTGATCATTACTACCCTATTTAGTCCCACAGCCGAGGGAATAGGCGTTGCTGCAGCCGACGAAATGGAACGTGAAGAGGTAGTTTTTGCCACCGCACGACTAGCAGCGGCAGCTATCATCATGGTCGGGCTGGTTCTGGCGACCCCTATACTAGGGATGGTGCTGGCCACCGGATTGGCGTTTGCATCTATCAGTGCCGTTGTCACTACGCCGCGTCCAATCGCGGCCGTGATCGTGGCGGTCGTCCTGCCGTTGGTGCTTTATGCATTCTTCGCACATGTCGCCGGCGTGTCGGTGCCGCAAGGGAGGTTCATGACACTGCCATGAACCTTTTCGATAACCTCGCCGCTGCCTGGCCCCTGGTTGCAAATATCGAAAGCTTTTCGGCTCTTGCCGGCGGCATTCTGATCGGCGTAATCGCAGGCGCGATCCCTGGAATGTCCGCAACAATGGCGGTTGCACTAACCCTGCCATTTACGTTCGCACTTCAGCCGATTACCGGAATTCTTCTCCTCCTTGGCGTCTATAAGGGTGGAATATTCGGTGGATCGATCCCTGCAATTCTCATCAAGACCCCAGGAACGCCAGCGTCGAGCGCAACAATACTCGACGGCTACCCAATGGCCGAAAACGGCCAGGCAGGCAAAGCTCTCGGTATGGCGTTGTATGCTTCATGCACGGCTGACCTGATCTCCAATCTTTCCCTGATTCTGTTTGCCGGATGGCTAGCCTCCTTCGCTCTCAGTTTCGGCCCGCCGGAATTTTTCACGCTCATTCTCTTTTCGCTGACGATTATTGCAGGCGTATCCGGTGAGAGCCTGATCAAAGGCCTGCTGGCAGCCGTATTCGGCCTGCTGCTCGCGACTGTTGGACTAGACCTCGTCTACGGCACCAACAGATTCAACTTCAACGATGCCAACTTGATGGGCGGATTGAACTTTATTGCCGTACTTATCGGTCTCTTCGCGATTCCAGAAATTCTTGCTTACGTCTGGCAGCCGCGCAGCAGCGACGAACAAGTGCGCCCGCTTGGTGAGCAGCATGTAACATTCGCCGAATACCGCCGTTGCTTCAAATCTATCATTCGCGGTAGTTTCATCGGTGTCTTCCTCGGAAGCATCCCTGGAATTGGCGCAGCTCCGTCCGCATTTCTATCCTACAGCGAGGCCCGCCGCAGGTCGCCCAACAAGTCAAATTTCGGCAAAGGCGAGATCGAAGGCGTTGCGGCTTCAGAAGCAGGCAACAACGGCGTCGCCGGTGCAACGCTAATACCTTTGCTCGCGCTGGGTGTGCCAGGTGACGTAATCACAGCAATTATTATCGGTGCTTTCATGGTGCATGGATTGCAACCAGGCCCGATGATGTTCATTGCCAATGTTGACATTATTTATGCCTTGTTCCTGGGTCTCATCATAAGCTCTGTACTGCTGTTGTTCATTGGCGGGGTTGCCATCAGGCTGTTCCGTTACATCGCCGAAGTGCCCCGCTCTATTCTCATGCCAGGCGTGCTCATTCTTTGCGTCTATGGCGTATACGCTGTGAACAACAATGTTTTCGACGTCATCGTGATGTTCCTGATGGGATGGGTTGGGTATTTTATGTTGCGCAACGACATACCCCCGGCACCCTTCCTGATAGCTTTCATCCTTGGTCCGTTGTTAGAGGATAACTTCCGGCAAGCGATGCTCATGTCGAATGGCGCTCCACAAATCCTGTTCCGCAGCTACATCACGTGGTTCTTCTGGGCCACCACCATCATCACCATCGCCGCACTCGTCAGGACCGGGCTGCGCGCTCGCACGGATGCTGGCAAAGCACTCCAGGCTACGACCAGCGAATAACTAGGCCTTTGTTCGTAAGGGAAGTTCCCAATGCCCTATTCGCACTACCGCCCCGAGCTGATGGGCAGTGCTACGCTTGAGCCGTCCGGACCAGTTGAAGCCGGTTCATATCAAAGCTTCACGCTTATCTACACAGCCGGTCCGTTCGGCGTCGACGACACCGGTTCAATCAAGATCGGATTTCGTTTCGCAACCGATTTCGGTCCTGTTCAGTTCGACGATCCAACCGCTCCCGGTTACACGACCATCGAAGCCTCCAATGGAGCAACGCTCGAAACGCGTTGGGAATTCAAGCGCAATATCCGCCCGTGGAGCCGTTCCCTTTATATCGGCGTGATGAAGCACTTCCTGAAGCCGGGCGACACCATCACCATCCGCTTTGGAGACCGACGCCAGGGCTCGCCTGGAATTCGCATGCAAACGTTCTGCGAAAAGGAATTCGAGTTCCGCGTTTTCACCGACGTGATTGCGACATATGACTACGTCGCAATTCCTGAAAGCCCGAAGATCTCGATCGTGCCCGGTCCTGGTATTGAATGGCTGGCCGTTGTACCCACGCTCATTCGTGTCGACGAACCATTCAAACTCGCGATCAAGGCAAACGACGCGTGGGGCAATCCGTCAGATCAGTTGGAGCAGATACTGCAGTTATCCGCCGAAGGGAGTGCTGTCGGAGGCCTTCCCGAAACGCTTAACTTCCAAAGAGGAGAGTTCGCAGCAGTAGCGGCAGGATTGCAGATATCCGAACCCGGAGAAGCCGTATTCGCCGTACGCGACGAAGAAGGCAACATACTTTGTCGTTCCAACCCTATCCGCGCCATTGCCGATACAACTGGAAATGCGCTCGTTCATTTTTGGGGAGATACGCACGGTCAATCAAACGAGACGCTCGGCACAAACGATGCTCGCGACTACATGCTGTTCGGTCGTGACCGGGCCTTTCTCGACGTCATGGGTCACCAAGGAAATGATTTCCAGATCACAGGTACATTCTGGAAGGAGCTGAACGAACTTACCGCCGAACTCGACAAGCCCGCGGAGTTTGTCTGCATCCCTGGTTACGAATGGTCCGCCAACACAGCCGTCGGCGGCGATCGCAACGTGCATTATCGCCGCGAAGGCGAAACCATTCACCGCTCCAGTCATGCCCAGATAGCCGACCCAGACGATATGGTCGATGAAGAAAGCGATGCTCATACGGCCCACGAACTATTCGAGAAACTCCGCGACAAGTACTGCGTTGTGATGGCCCACGTCGGCGGGCGTTACGCAGACATAACCTTCGCCCACGACGAAGAGCTGGAAACCGCTGTCGAAGTACATTCCGACTGGGGCACGTTCGAATGGATTGTCTGGGATGCGCTTGAAAACGGCTTCCGCGTCGGCATCGTGGGAAATTCGGATGGCCACAAGGGACGTCCTGGAGCGTCTTATCCAGGTGCCAGCTTCTTTGGCAGTCAGGGTGGCCTCACATGTTTCTTGGCGCCCCGGCTCGATCGGGATGCAATCTTCGAATCCATGCGCCGCCGCCATCACTACGCCACCACCGGCAACCGGATGCTCCTAGATGTCATCGCAGCCACTGCCAGTGACGCTACTTTGATCTTGAAGAAATCAAACCCAAGCGATGCAGCCACGCAGAAAACGCGCAACCTCATCATGGGCGATATCGCTCATATTGCCGATGAAGAGGTCACGATAGACATCGGCGTCGTCGGTTCGGCACCACTCGAGCGTCTTGACATCTACCGTGGTCGCGAATTGCTGGATACGGTGCGCCCTTATAAGGACGCGGATCTCGGTAAGCGGGTCCGGATCACAATGGAGGGCGCAGAGTATCGCGGCCGCGCGCGCACGACTGTTTGGAACGGAACTTTAGCAGTCACGGGAAATTCGATTTCCGACTCAAGAATGTACAACAACTGGAATCAGGATCGCGGCATACGCGAGTCCTCACCAGAGCAAGTGAGTTGGAAAGCAGTCACCACCGGCAATGTGTGCGGGATCGATCTGTGGCTTGCCGAGTCCTCGGCAGGCAGCATCGCTATTAAAACGCCTCATGCCAACCCAACCGTTTCTATCGCAAGCATTGGTATTGAGGAGACGGTCTTCGACGCCGGCGGCCTCGCCAGGAAGATCAAACTTTACCGTCTGCCGGATGAACCCCACGAGGTTCGCGTAACACACAGCATGAACGTGGCCCTGCGCCCGAACGACGACAATCCGGTCTATGTCCGAGTAACTCAACTGGACGGCCACAGGGCATGGTCTAGTCCAATCTATCTTGTACGCCAATGATCGCGACTTTAGAACACCTTTGGTCAACGCTGAAATTGCCTCCTCCAACTTTTCTATTGGAAGGCGCGCTGCGCCAGCGCGATCGTGAGCGGCATGGTGATAAATGCAGCCCCCGTTTGCAGGGTCAAAATGGCAGCCATCAGCGGAGCATCACCACCCAATTGCCGCGCGAAGACGTAGGACGAAGATGCCGCTGGCGCGGCGGCAAACATCAATGCGATCACTGTCTGCATTTCGTTCAATCCGATCCAACGAGCCAAGAGAAAGGTCCCCAGAGGAAACGCTGCAAACTTGATGAGGAACGACAAGGCAATCGGCATTGTCGACGCCGACAAGCCAGTTACCCGCAAACTCGCGCCAATCGACAGCAGGACGATTGGCAATGCCGCTCCACCAAGGAGCTTCGTTGTATCGTGAATAACAGGAATCTCTTCCGGCCAGACCAAACCGACCACGACACCCAGGCTGACCGACAGGATGAGCGGATTTCGGACCAGGTCGCGGAGAATGGCATTGACACGACCCCCTGCACCTTTACCCGAAGCCAGCGTAATCATCAGCGGCACAACGCTCAGGTTGGTTGCGGGTATCAACATCGCAGAAGCCAGAATGGCGAGTTCCAGACCGTCGAGCCCATAAATGCGCTCCGCCATAGCAAGCGAGATAAACGTATTGTGGCGAGCCGCTCCCTGCAGCAGCGTACTTGCAACCGCTCCATTAAGACCCGCAATGCGCCCGCCAAGGAGAGCAAACCCAACACAGAATGCAAACGGGGCCAGGATCACCAAGGAATAAGACCCAACGAGGCTCGCATCGAAATGTGCCGTCGACATCTTGTAGAACAGCAACGACGGCATCAAAATCCAGTAGACCAGCCGGTCGATAACGTCCCAGAAGTCCATGCTCGGGATGCTCACCCGCCAAAGCAGGTGGCCCAAAACAACAATCGCGAAGATTGGGGCAATCGACAGCCAGATTGACAGCATATGGAGAGGGTCTTGTTGGATGCCGCGCATTTGGGGGCGCGGTTTGATTGGAACGTGAGGGAGGCGCGCAAGCGTAGCACCACGCCGATCAAAAGTCGCAAGTCAGTTTTCGTTTTGGTTCAAATAATGACACGACGGGAGAAATAATCGATGCGAGGCGCAGACCTTCTGGTCGACACTCTGGCCAAAGCTGGCGTCAGCAGGATCTTCAGCCTGTCTGGCAATCAGATCATGCCCGTCTACGATGCATGCATCGATGCCGGTATTGCAATTCATCACACCAGACATGAAGCCTCTACCGTCTTCATGGCGGATGCCTGGGCGCAGTTAACAGGAGAGATTGGCGTCGCCCTCGTGACAGCCGCCCCAGGCTTTGCCAATGCCCTGGGACCGCTTTTTACCGCGTTGCAGTCGGACAGTCCTGTCCTTTTGCTAAGCGGGGATTCCCCTAGGACCCAAGACGGTCTGGGCGCGTTCCAGGAACTCGACCAGGTCGCAGTTTCGACGCCTTTGACAAAGTTCTCTGCGCGGCTGACATCCATTGATACCGTTGTGGAACAAACCGCAGAAGCAATCCGAATAGCGCTGTCAGGACGGCCAGGGCCAGTGCATTTGGCGCTGCCTTTCGACATCGTACAGGCGAAAACAGAAAAAGCCGGCGATGCTCATCCGCCAAGTTTCATCGAGCAAGCAAACCGAATTTCTCCCGCCGACCTTGAAGCCGTCAGTCAGGCGCTTGTTGCCGCACAGCGGCCAATAGTCATTGCCGGGCCAAGCCTGAACAAGACCAGAGCACGAGACCTCCATCGTAGTCTTGAAAACGTATTGGGTATACCGGTGCTCGCATTGGAGAGTCCGCGTGGTCTCAATGATCCATCACTGGGGAAATTGGCGTCTGCCCTAAAGGTTGCGGACCTTGTCGTCTCGCTGGGTAAGCGCATCGATTACACGCTTGCTTTGGGCTCAGCCGATAAACTAGGAACCGAACGCAAATGGGTGGTCATTGACAGTGAGCCCACTGCACACGAGCGCGCCTCCCGAAACCTTGGCGACCGTGCGCTACTCACCATTGATGCCGATCCCAAAGCCTTTGCAGCAGCCCTCGCGGCAGCACCGCCAACCGACAAAAACCGCGCGGCATGGCGGGCCGAACTCGATTCCCTGACCAGCGAACGCAGCTTCGCCGCACCACCGCCGCCAACTTCAGGAGCAATCTCCCCGGAAGCATTGTGCGCAGCAGTCCAACGTCAAATCGACAAAGCTTCACAAGCAGTGCTGATTTGCGATGGCGGCGAATTCGGTCAGTGGGCGCAAGCTTGTTGCCAGGCCAACGAGCGTTTGATCAACGGCCCCTCTGCGGCCATCGGAGGCATGCTTTGTTATGCACTGGGCGCGCGAGCTGCCCGTCCTAACGCCACTGTACTAGCGCTGATGGGTGACGGAACGGTCGGATTCCAGTTCGCCGAATTCGAGACGGCAGTTCGCGAGAACCTCCCATTCGTTGTGGTGATCGGCAATGACGAATGCTGGAACGCGGAACACCAGATCCAGATGCGCGACTATGGCCCCGAGCGATTGATAGGCTGCCAGCTCAGCAACGCCCGTTATGATCTCGCCGTTGCAGGCTTGGGCGGCCACGGCGAGTTCGTTACAGATCTGGCCGAACTCGATGCCGCGCTGGACCGTGCGGCAGCCTCTGGACTACCTGCATGTGTCAATGTCCAAATGGAAGGCAAAGCAGCCCCGACGATTTCATCTGGACCAGCGCCAGCCGTACACTAGTTATTGAGGTCTAACCCATGCTGCAGGCCCGCACGTGTCTAGGCGGAATGGTGACCGCGCCCCAACATTTGGCAGCCGAAACTGGTGCGGCAGTCCTACGCGAGGGCGGCAATGCGATCGAATCCATGATTGCAGCCGCTGCAACCATCGCAGTGACCTACCCACACATGAACGGCATCGGGGGTGATGGGTTTTGGTTGATCGCACGCGCTGGTGCACCGCCTGTTGCGATCCAGGCGTGCGGCACCGCCGCCGCGCTCGCGAATTCCGCAGCATACCGTGCGGAAGGGTTGACCGCCGTCCCCGCACGCGGCCCGAAGGCGGCAGTGACGGTCGCAGGCGCAATCGCCGGTTGGTCGAAAGCCCGTGAGGTCTCTGAAGCCGCCGGTGGCCGAATTCCCCTCAAGCGCCTGCTTGACGATGCCATAGAGTACGCAAAGAAAGGCGTCCCGGTTAGCTCGTCTGTCGCCTTTCGTGCGCGCCTCAGATGGTCGGAACTAAGCCCTGTCTCAGGGTATGTTGACACCTTCGGACAGCACGGTCCCTTGCGGGAGGGCGCAATTCTCAAGCAGCAGGAACTGGCTAGGACGCTCGAACGATTGCGGGACGTCGGACTCGATGACTTCTACCGAGGCGAACTTGCCCGCAGTATGGCAAGCGATCTCGAAGCCGCAGGCAGCGACCTGAGATTGGCCGACTTCGAAACTTTTGAGGCCAAGTACGTCGAACCGCTGCAAACCCGGCTCTCGGTCGGCAACGTCTATAATCTACCGCCTCCAACACAAGGTGTTACAACTTTGATGATTCTCAGGATGTTCGAACGCCTGGGCGTGAATCAAGCAGAATCCTTCGACCACCTGCACGGCCTCGTTGAGTCATCGAAGCGGGCTTATCTCAAGCGCGACACAGCCCTCGGCGACCCAAGCTGCATGGAGACCGACACCAAAGACTGGCTTGAAGACTCCTTCATCGAACGCGAAGTCAAAAAAATTGATCGTGTCCGGGCGGCGCCCTGGCCGCATCCGACACGAGATGGCGATACGATTTGGATGGGCGCCGCCGATGCTCAAGGCACGGTTGTCAGCTACATCCAGAGTCTCTTCAAAGATTTTGGCTCTGGCGTCGTTCTCCCCGGCTCCGGGGTCCTCTGGCACAACCGCGGCTACGGGTTTTCACTTGATCGCGGGCCGAATGGACTTGGGCCGGGCCGGGTTCCCCTCCACACCCTCAACCCGGGTCTTGCACACCTTGACGACGGTCGCACGCTGGCCTTCGGAACCATGGGCGGCGACGGCCAGCCACAAACGCTCGCCACTATATTTTCCCGTCATGTTCTCTTTGGTGAGGATATGCAAGCCGCGATAACCGCGCCAAGATTTTTTCTTGGAAGCAACTGGGGCGCGGCTGATGCCACGCTCAACCTGGAGCGACGCTTCGATTCTTCCCTTGTCGACGATTTAAAAACCGCAGGACACAACATTGATCTCGTCAGCGAGTTCGATGAACTGATGGGTCATGCGGGCATGGTTTCGATCGACCAGCAGGGCGTAATTC
>JAJFHK010000286.1 GCA_021775655.1 Filomicrobium sp.
TCGCACCCGTAATCAGCGCAACGCGCCGTTCAGCCATAATCCCAAGCCCCTTAATTTGCGACCGTAAAGTCAACAAGGTTGCCTATAGACGTAACTCCCCCTGGTTGGCAAGAAACCACGAATACGTCGCCGTGAGACCTGTCTTAAGGTCGGTACCGGCATGCCAGCCAAGCCCGCTGATCCGACTCACATCCAATAGTTTGCGTGGCGTGCCATCAGGCTTGCTGGCGTCAAACTCAAGCGCCCCCTTAAAGCCAACAACATCGCAAACCAGTTCGGCCAGTTCGCGGATTGTCAGGTCATTACCAACACCAACGTTGATCGGCTCCGGCTCATCGTAATTCTCAGCCAGGAACAGGATGGCGTCCGCTAGATCGTCGACAAGGAGGAATTCGCGCCGAACTGTGCCAGTGCCCCAGACTTCCATTGACGTCTGGCCTGCAACCTTGGCCTCGTGGGCCTTGCGCATCAAGGCCGGGATGACGTGCGAGCCGGAAAGGCTGAAATTATCCCCAATTCCATAAAGGTTCGTCGGCATGGCCGAGATATATTTACAGCCATATTGCTTGCGGTAGGCCTGGGCCAGCTTGACGCCCGCAATCTTGGCAAGTGCGTACCACTCGTTCGTAGGCTCAAGCGGACCGGTTAGAAGTGCGTCCTCACTCATGGGCTGGGGCGCGAACTTGGGATAAATGCAACTTGAGCCGAGAAATATGACGCGCTCGACACCGGCCCGGTAGGCTGCATCGATCAGGTTCGTCTCGATGACCAAATTATCGTAGATAAATTCAGCAGGGCGGGTATCATTGGCTAGAATGCCGCCGACCTTCGCTGCGGCGATGATCATCACGTCAGACCGATTCGCAGTAACCCACTTTTTGACCGCAGCCTGATCGAGAAGGTCCAATTCCGACCGGTCAGCGGTTAGGGTCTCTAGTCCTCGGTCGCGCAGGTGACGCATAATTGCCGCGCCGACCATTCCCCGATGACCCGCGACAAAGATCCGTTTGCCCTGTAGGTCGTAGAGCTTCGCCATAACTCCCCCTGTTTGTGAAACGGCGACCCTTCTATACAGGTTCACGTAGAATCGCCAAATCGAACTTGCATGGCGGGCTTGCCGCGATAAGGTCATTCGCCCAATAGCAGCGCGCGCACAGCTGGCCCATTAGCATTGCGCATTGTCGCTGGGCAGTCGTACGTACGGGCGCGCGGGGGCGCAATATCGATGAAGGTGGGTTACTCGATGTCGGAATTCCAGCGCCGCAGCAATCGCGATACGCATGCGTGATCATGTCTGAGACACCGCATCAGGACTTACCAGGAGTGGCCAGCAAGCCTAGACGAGATCCGCAGGCTCAACGCCAGTACGATCCACGACGCCCCCTACTTTCGATCCATGTGCCCAAATGTGCCGGCACTGCTTTTCAGGATGTCTTGAGCATCTGGTTCGGATCGGGCCTTCGCAAACATTATGTGGACGAAAAGCGAAACCGCCCACCGGTTATTCATGATCTTGAGGCGCTTGCCGGCAAGCCGGTCTGTATCCACGGTCACTTTAACTATCGCCGCGGACACGGTGCGGAAACCTACTACCCGAATATCGATCAGTTTATCACGATCGTCAGAGAGCCATTCGATCTTCACCTGTCGAACTATTTCTACGCAAAGCGGCTTCATTCGCAAGGACGATTGCGCCGCGCCGGTGGCTCACATCAGAGCCTGGCCAATATGGACCTCGAAACATATCTGACCACGCGACGCCGCTCCTTCCTGCCGAGCTTCTTTAGCCCCGACGTCACGCCAAAGAACTGCAATGAGCTGCTCATGGAACGTTATCTTTACGTCGGACTGTTCGAGGAAATCCAAACGAGTATCGATCAGCTCGCCGACCTCCTGGGCTTTGCAACGGTGAAAATTGAGCACGCCAACGCTGCACGCCGCAACGAGGACATTCCTCCCTTGGCCTATGAGCGCTTTCGCGAAGACAACGAACTCGCCTACGCGATTTACGAACATGCCCAAAGGCAAATGCAGCGCGTTAGCGATCCAGGCTAGTGTGCGATGCGGATCTCGGTTTTCATTACGTCTTACAATCAGTGTGACCTGCTCAAAGAAGCAGTCGACAGCGTCCTTGCCCAGACACGGCCGGCTTCGCAGATCGTGATCGTAGACGACGCTTCGAGCGATGGCTCGCGCGAGCTGATTGGATCGCTTGCGCGAGAGCATCCGGGCCTGATCACTCCGGTTCTGCGCGAACGGAATGCCGGCGTGGCACAGGCGCGTATCGATGCGTTGCAGGCGGTCACGGGTGATTTGGTCACGTATGTTGATGGAGACGACCGTTTCCTGACGCACAAACTCGAAGCCGAGGCCGCGGCGCTTGAAGCATCGCCCGATGCCGGGATCGCGTTTTCCAACAACCGCTACATGAGCGAAGATTGGTCGGAAGAGGTGCACACTTGGATTGTAGATGAACCCGTGCCGCACGGAGACGTTTTCGTTGAAACCATCACAAGGCGCTTCCCGCGGCGAAGCCTGTTTCGGATGGAGATTGTGCGATACCCGGCATGGAAGCTGATAGGGTTTCACGACCCAGCCCTCAAAATCTACGAGGACTTCGACATGCGGATCCGGCTGACGAAGAAGCTTCGTGCTGTCTACGTCGACACTGTGACCGCCGAAATCCGAACGCACGGCATTGGTCTTTCGAGTTCGCCTAACTTGACACATCTCACCTGTCTTCGACATCTGGCCGCAAAGAACGCTCACCTGCTCGATGACCTCCCACCTGAACGCGCTCGTGAAGCTAAAGCCGAACTTGGGGGCTGGATCGCCCGCATAGCGGCGCGTGGATCATTAGCAGCATTGCGCAGGGGTACTGTGGGCGAAGCGACTTCGCTCGCAACCAGCGCAGCTCTTATGGCATTCGGGAGAATTCGTTGATGCCTTCGACCCTGCGCCCGATTTTCCTATTGTCACTTCCGCGCTCCGGCTCGACGCTTCTGCAGAAACTTCTCGCCACAAATCCACAGATCGCGACTGCAAACGAGGCTTGGATCGCACTTCCTTTTGCCTACATGCGTAGCACGCACGGACTCGCCGCCGAGTATTGGCAGGATACCTGTGCTGAGGCCCTTGAAGACGTTACGAACCAACTTCCTGGCGGCGAAGCCGAATTCAAGCGGCTTTCAGCGGACTTCATCCGCGGCGTTTATTCGGGAATCGCGGCCGACAAGGAAGCTACCTACTTTCTCGATAAGACGCCGCGCTACTACTTGATTGCGGATTTTCTAGCAGACACATTTCCTGATGCCCGCTTTATCTTCCTCTTTCGCCATCCACTCGATGTGATGAGTTCGATCCTGCGCAGCTGGCACAAGGATACGTTCTCACCGCATTTGCGTTCCAATGCAGTCGATCTTTGGCGCGGGCCGGAATGTCTTGCGACTGCGAGTACGCGGCTGGCGGACAGGGGTATTCGCGTCGACTATGAGAAACTGGTGATCGATCCAGAGGCTGTAGTCGCACGGCTCGGAGAATTCCTGGAGTTGGATTTTCCGGACGACGTTGTGCGTCGAGCAGGGAGTGTGGAACTGGACGGACGAATGGGCGATCCGGATGGAGGGCGCAAGTACGATGGTGTCGGAAAAAGTTCTGTTGGCACCTGGCAGCATTTCGTGAAAAACCCTTACCGGCAATCCTTCCTACGCCGCTATGTCCGTGATCTGCCAGATCACGTGCTGAATGCTTATGGTCTGGATCGCGAAGCGACACTTACGCAGCTTGCAGCCGCGCCGACCTCATTCCACGGATTGGCAAGAGACGTCGCCGGAATCAACTGGCTTTATCTTTCGATGTGGCTGCACTGGATTCATCAGCGGCCCGGCCTGAGAGCGATGCCACCGCGCGTCGATCGAAGCCAGCTTGGCTGAATGGTCCTTAGAGATGGACCCGAAGTCCAATTCGAGCAGGCAGCAATTGGTGCCAACTTTGTCGAGCCAAATAGCAAGCAGCGCAAGGCACATGCCGATCGTTGCAACACCAGCAGCACAAGACTACGATCGCCCCGCCGTATGAGTACTGTGAGTCCCGAAGACTGTTAAGTTCCGTCTAGGCGCATGAAACGAGTGGAATGAATGACCAAAAAAGACGGCTGCTCGGAACTGCACGGACAGGAATCTCCCAACTACAGCTATGTAATTAAGCGTGCGATAGAACTAGCACCGTGCGAGAAGCCGCGCGTGCTTGACTATGGCTGCGGCACCGGAACGCTCGTCGCCATGGCACGCCTTGAGGGCAACGACTTCTATGGCGCAGACACGTTTGGCACTGGCTATGCGGCTTGGGAAGATCAAGTTTCCGAAGGCGCAGAGGGCGCGATAATGCGCATTGAGAATGGTCGTATGGACGTTCCCGACGAACACTTTGATGTCGTTGTTTCCAACCAGGTTTTTGAACACATTGACGACCCTCCGGTTGCACTCACCGAAATTGCCAGGGTGTTGAAACCCGGTGGCGTTTTTATCGCTCTATTCCCTGCACGCGATGTCTGGTTCGAAGGTCACGTGGGACTATATTTTGTGCATTGGCTGTCAGCATGGCCGGGTTTGCAATTCACGTTCATGAAGAATGCACGCCGACTGGGATTCGGTTATTACGTCGGCAACCGAGACCCCGATGAATGGGCACGTGTCCGCCAAAAGATGCTCGATGATGTGGTTTTCTATCACAGCCCTCGCGATATCAGGAAATGGTGGCGGGAAGTATTCGGCACGGAGCCTCGATCCGACGCGGTGGACTACATGCTTCACCGCATCCAACAGAGCCGGCTCAAATCATATGCGGGGATCGCAAGCTCCGCGCTTTTGTCGCCACTCCTGGCATTCGTATGCCGCGTCCGCGCCGGAAAAGTGCTTGTCATCAGCAAACCTGATATCAACAAAAATCATCTCGAAGCTTAACGGGACTCTTAATTGCTCGCATGAGTCTGATCAGCACCGGCGGTGCTCGAGAGCTTTTCGTAAAGCTCACGCACTTCAGTGGGCACGTTGTCAATTCTTTCCCAGTGATCGGCGATGGCGGGCCGAAAGCGCGGCTTCAGCAAGAGTGACTTCATGAGATGATAAAGTGAGCCGGCCCGATCGCGCTCAAACATTGAAGCCGCAGTCAGCTCAAGCTCAAGATAACTCTCAACGGTCTTTCGATCAGCGCCCGATAGGGCCTGTTTGTATTCCGTTTGCAGGACTTTTCTGATCAGGTCTGTTGCCTCTGCGACCGGCTTCATACGGGAACCGCTGGAGGGTGCGATTACTGCGCCGGCCTCGCGAACAACGCATAGTCTTCCAACGTCGAACGCGAAGCGGAGCATCCACTCGTAGTCTTCCAATCGCCGCAGGCGACTATCCAGCGGACCCGATCGTTCAAAAACGGATTTGTGTGCGAACAACGTTGTGCCGGGGCACATCCAACAGCCGCTCGCGAAGCCGCTCACCGAATATGCTTCGCGCGGAATGCGCAGCTCTAATTGTCCATCCAAACGGTTCGGCATATAAAATGAGCAGGCCAAGACCAATCTTGATCGATCGAAGCTGCGTTCCAGTTCCTCAGCCAAGTTCAGTTGATTGAGCAGTTTGTTCGGCAGCCAGGCATCGTCGGAATCGAGAAAGGCGATGTAATCTCCGCGACTAGCTACTATTCCAGCGTTGCGGGCACCGGCAGCGCCGGAGTTTTCATGCAGTCTAAGAAGGCTTAAGTTGGCGAACCCGCCGGGTTGGATAATCGGTTCTGGCGAGGCATCGTCGACGATGATGATTTCCAGTTCGCAACCGTCGGGAAGTAATTGCTGAGCTGCGGATTGCACGGCGAGTGCGAGCGTTTTCTGACGACCGAACGCCGGAATAATCACACTCACCAACATGCCAGGTATCCCATCTTACAGACCGTGACTTCTGCTCTCGTGACTACTAGCGTCCATGAGCCGTTTCAACATGAATTGCCGCAATGAGCCTGCGCTTTGCAATAAGACTCATGGAATCAAAATCACCAGCCTTTATTGCTTAAATATAACCCTATTATTCGCCCATAGTTATTTCACTTTCTTCTTTTGATGTTTAGAATTCAGACGCAAGTTAACCTTTGGTTAACCAAAGTTTACGATAACTAAATGCTCCATATCACTTAGTTTTTCTGCATTTCCGTTGCTCCACGCAACGGATGGCGAAACGCGCACAAATGGACAACTTGGATGACCGGCAAAGATCTGTTCGGACGTGATAGCTCGCCCCCGCACCCTGGCGAAATCCTGCGTGAGGATGTCATGCCCTGCTACCTACTCGACCACCAGGAACTGGCCCGGCACCTCAGAATCGATGTGTTTGTGGTTGACGACCTCATGACAGAGCAGCGCGATATCGATCTAGATCTGGCTATGCGGCTTG
>JAJFHK010000287.1 GCA_021775655.1 Filomicrobium sp.
CATCACGGCTTTGACGAATTTGCTATCGCGCTTGGCTATATGGGCGATTACATCAAGAAATACTTTCTGGACTATGGGAATCTGAGTGGTGATCTTTCTGTTAGCCTCAGGCGCGACGGCACATCAAAATTCATTCAGACGAATAGCAACCAACCTGATTGGAATGTCGAGCTCATAGAAACGGGTATGGAAACATTGACCGGTGGACGCATCAAGCGCCTCAGTCCAGTTATCGGTAACGAGACTTTCCTGCTGACGTGGGGGGACGGCGTTTCTGATGTCAACATTAGCGACCTCATCAAGTTCCACCGCGCCCACGGGAAACTCGCAACAGTGACTGCCGTTCGGCCAACTGCACGATATGGCCACATGGTTTTCGACGGTGAGCAGGTCATCAGGTTCGAGGAGAAGCCTCAGACCGCTGAGGGCTGGATCAACGGTGCATTTTTTGTCCTTGAGCCAGAAGTGATGGAATACATCGACGGCGATATGGTCATGTTCGAGCACGCCCCCATGGAACGTCTTGCGGCGGAAGGTCAACTGATGGCGTACCGTCATCAAGGCTTCTGGTCCTGCATGGATACCTTGCGTGACAAGCACCGTCTCGAAGAAATGTGGAACTCGGGCGATCGCCCCTGGGCAACGTGGGAAAACTAAGTATGCGCGTACTCGTTACAGGCCACCTGGGTTATATCGGCACGGTACTGACGCCGCTCTTGAAAAGCGCGGGCCATGATGTCGCCGGCATAGACAGCGACCTTTTCCGTCGCTGCACGTATGAGCCTGCTGGCCCCATGGATGCGGTGCCTACCATTCGCAAGGATGTTCGCGATATTGAGATATCCGATCTCATCGGCTTTGATGCGGTCATGCATCTCGCCGGCTTGTCCAACGACCCGCTCGGTGACTTTCATCCGGACATAACTGACCAGATTAATCATCTAGCCACCATGCACGTCGCACGACTGGCAAAGCTGGCCGGCGTGAAGCGCTTCATCTTTTCATCTTCTTGCAGTAACTATGGCGCCGCCGGCGACGATTTCCTCGACGAGAACAGCGCATTTAATCCTGTCACGCCCTACGGCGTTTCGAAGGTGCGCTCAGAGGAAGGACTCGTCGCACTTGCCGACGACAACTTCTGTCCGACCTTATTGCGAAGCGCCACTGCGTACGGCGTCTCACCGCGTCTGCGCTTTGATCTCGTGCTCAACAATCTCACCGCATGGGCCGTCACCACCGGTGAGATCCATATGAAGTCCGACGGAACGCCTTGGCGTCCAATCGTCCATATCGAAGATATCTCGAGGGCATTCATCGCCGTTCTCCACGCTCCCACCGATTTGGTCAGCAACGAGGCGTTCAACGTCGGCGTTACCGATCACAACTATCAAATCCGGGACTTGGCCGAGATCGTCGCAGAGACAGTACCCAACTGCCGCATCACCTATGCGGAGAACGCCGGCCCCGATAAGCGTTGCTATCGCGTCAACTGCGATAAGATTGCCAGGGTACTGCCGGAGTTCCAACCACAGTGGGATGCGCGCAAGGGCGCGAAAGAACTCTATGAAGCCTACAAGGCGTTGGATCTGACGCTGGAAGAATTCGAGGGTCCTCGCTATCAGCGCATTGGCCATATCAAGAAGCTGATTTCCGAAAACATTATCGATATGAACCTCCGCCATATCGAACCGGAACCAGAAAATGCAGCAGCCGATACCGCCAAACCATCGAGCAGCCACAGCCCTGCTTTCGCGGAAGCTTGCTCAGACGCTACCTGCCATTCTTGCGGTCATACCGGCCTCACGCCGGTACTCGACCTTGGGGATATGCCGACCTCCGATGGCTTGATTGCGGACCCGCATCCGACGCGGTCAGATCCTCGCCATCCCTTGCAGGTCGGCTATTGCCCTGAATGTTCTCTGGTTCAACTTTTGAGCACGCTCTCAGCCGAAGAGATGTTCAACGACGGCTATCTCTATTATTCATCCTATTCGGATGAACTGCTGCGACATTCGCGGGAGAACGCCCTCGAACTGATTGCTCGAAAGGAACTCGGACCCGAAAGCCTCGTGGTCGAAGTCGCAAGCAACGACGGTTATCTGTTGCGCAATTTTGTTGAGAACGGAATCTCTGTTCTGGGTATCGACCCTGCGCCCAATCAGGCAGCAGCGGCCAATGATGCCGGAGTGCGGACCATCAACGAATTCTTTGGTGCGGCATTGGCTCAAAAACTGGCGGCCGAAGGTAACAAGGCCGATGTTGTGATTGCCAACAATGTCGTTGCCCACGTAACCGATCCCAACGATTTGCTGCGCGGTTTCCGCGAAATCTTGAAACCTGATGGCATCGTCGTCGTCGAATTTCCCTATGTGAGGGACCTCATCGACCATGGGGAATTCGATACGATTTATCACGAGCACCTTTGTTACTTCTCGGTCACCAGTGCGAAGCGGTTGTTTGAGCGCAACGGTCTCTATCTGCAAGACGTACGTCGCTTGCCGATCCACGGCGGTTCGTTGCGCCTGTTCTTTTCATTGGAAGATGCTCCGAGCCAGGCAGTTCGCGACATTCTCCAAGAGGAAGCGGAGATCGGCCTGAACAAACGGGATTATTTCGAGGAATTTGGTCGGCGCGTCGCGGAGTTCCGGCAGCGCGCGCGGCAGCTTCTTGGTGAGTTGAAAAAAGACGGCAAGCGGCTCGCCGCCTACGGTGCCGCCGCCAAGGGGACAATCTTACTCAACTACATCGGCGTTAATGACAGCACGATCGACTATGTCGTCGATCGCAATCCGCACAAGCAGGGCAAATTTATGCCGGGTGTCCGCCTCAGGATCGACGAACCGTCGCGACTTCTGGAGGACCGGCCGGACTACGTCATCATCCTTCCGTGGAACTTCAAGTCTGAGATTATCTCGCAGCAAAGCGATTTTCTGAAGAACGGTGGAAAATTCATCGTTCCAATTCCGAACTTGGAAATCGTCGAAGCAGCCACTGTGTCACAGTAAGCAATTTTTTACGGCGTCGTCCGCTGATCGCTGCGAGGCAACGCGGAACCGCCATTTGTCCGCGAGGCTCCGGAGCGATGACACAGACACCGGTCAGTCAGAACGATGTAACTCCAACCACCGATGGCAATCGCCAAAGTGCCTGCCCTGCTTGCGGGTCCAGGCAACCTCGTGACGCATTCTACCGGGTTGACCAGATCCCGATTCAGAGCTGCGTTTTGCTTTCAAGCCACGAAGAAGCAATCTCTTACCCCCGTCGTGATCTAGAACTGGTTTTCTGCAAGGACTGCGGCTTTATCTGCAATCACATATTTGATCAATCGATTGTCGAATACGCCACGGCCACCGAAGAGTCGCAGCATTTCTCCGGCACGTTCAGCAACTTTGCAAAACGTCTAGCCAAAGAGATCGCGGACAGGTTTCCTCTTGCTCAAAAGCATGTTCTCGAAATCGGCTGCGGTAAGGGCGACTTCCTGATCGAACTCTGCCAGCTTGCTGATTGCACAGGGTTAGGAGTCGATCCCGGATTCAATCCTGACCGATTGAATGCAACCGAATTTAATAAGGGTTATGATTCTGAGCGCATCAAATTTCTCGCGGATTATTTCGGACCGGAGCATGCCTACCTAATGGCCGATTTGATCATGTGCCGTCATACGCTCGAACACATCGTCAACGTAGCCGAGTTCGTTCGCCATATCAGAAGCAGCATCGGCGACAATCTTGAAGCGAGAGTATTCTTCGAGACGCCTGATGCCGAACGGGTGCTCGTGGAAGGCGCGTTCTGGGACATTTACTACGAGCATTGTACCTATTTCACGAGCGCGACCCACGCCGAACTCTTCGAACGGGAAGGCTATGTCGTGGACGAAACCCGTCTCGATTATGATAACCAGTACATTATCCAATATTCACGGCCCAGCGCTGCCACCGGCTATAAAACCGAGCACGACAAGGCAACGGTCGAGACAATCGCGGCGCAGGTCGAAGCCTTCCGCCCCCGCGTCGCCCAGGCTCAGGCCAAATGGCGCAAATTCGTCGAGGACTGCATAGCGGACGGCAAGCGCGTCGTCGTATGGGGCGGCGGTTCGAAGTGTGTGTCCTTCCTCACCACGCTCAAATTCCAGGACGAGATTTCAGGAGTGGTCGACATAAACCCGTTCAAGCAGGGCAAATACCTCCCAGGTACCGGCCACAAAGTCATTGCCCCCGGCGACTTACAGTCTTTGTCGCCTGATGTCGTGATCGTCATGAACCCAATTTACGTGGGCGAGATTAGCAACTTACTCGGCGAGTTCGGTCTGGCACCGGACGTCGTCGCGGTCTAAGGCACTTGTTGCAAGGAAAACCAAGTGAACAGCACCGATCGCACGGCAACCTGCACATGTTGCAAGGCAACTTCCGATCTTCACATTTTCCAGCAAGCCAATTTGCCAGTGGTTTGTAACGAGTTGCGCGACACAAGAGAGCAAGCGCTTTCCGTCACTCTGGGCGACATCGATCTTATTTACTGCGAGAATTGCGGCTCTATCAGTAACGCGGCATTCGACCCGGAGCGCATTGAATATGATGCGCTGTACGAAAACGCCCTTCATTTCTCCGAAAAATTTCAAGCCTTCGCCGCGTCGCTCGCAGACCGCCTAGTTGCCGACTACGACTTGAAGGGCAAGTGCGTTGCTGAGATCGGATGCGGAGATGGATATTTTCTGCGCCTATTGCGCCGCCGTGGGGCGGGCATGGCCGTAGGCTATGACCCGTCGATGTCGGATGGCCGTCTTGCAAGCCTCCCGAAGGACGATGGCGTTACGATTTGTCCGGAGTATTTCGGGGATCAGAATATTCCAGACAATGTCAACGCGCTCATCTGCCGGCACGTTCTTGAGCACATTCCATCACCAGTTGAGTTCTTGACGGATATCCGGGCGAAAATCGAGGGCCATGACTGCGTCGTCTACTTTGAGGTTCCAAACGCAGGGTGGATGCTAGAGAGCCACAGCCTATGGGACGTCATTTATGAACACGTAACCTATTGGACACCCGAAGCTCTCGAAACTGCCTTTCGCAAAGCAGGTTTTGTTCCTCTCAATATTAGCACCGACTTCAACGACCAGTATCTGATGATCGAAGCGCGGCCGGCTAATGTCGCGTCGACGCCGACGCCGACGGGAAGGTCCCCGGATCTCAAGAAATGGCAATCGTCATCGCAAAACTTTGGTGCCGTCACACGCCAACTTCTGAACGGCTGGCAGGAGCGGTTGTCGGGCATGCAAAAGGAGGAGCGTAGCGCTGTGTTGTGGGGAGGCGGTTCTAAAGGCGTGACGTTCTTAAATGCTGTCGAAGCCGCAAGGCAATCCGTCCGCGCCGTCGTAGACGTAAATGAGCGTAAGCAGGGCAAGTTCGTACCGGGAACGGCGCACCCTATCGTTGCGCCCACCGAGCTGCGGGCACTGGCACCCGACCTCGTGATCG
This sequence comes from Filomicrobium sp., assembly GCA_021775655.1. Classification (GTDB taxonomy): domain Bacteria; phylum Pseudomonadota; class Alphaproteobacteria; order Rhizobiales; family Hyphomicrobiaceae; genus Filomicrobium. The sequence goes on from JAJFHK010000287.1 coordinate 5,475, forward strand.
TTGCCAACAAGATATATCTCGAGGAAATCCGTAGTGAGATCAGTTCGATGGGCCTTGAGCCGGAATTCGATATATTAACCGGCTAGGTTTTGTTCACTCGAATCACCGACTTGCATCAAACAACGGTGGATTTTCAAGGATTCTACTGACGACCAAAATCATCCTCAATGCGAACGATGTCGTCCTCATCGAGCAGGTCGCCCAACTGCGTTTCGATAATCACGAGATCCTTCACATCATCGTTGACAATGCGATGCTTCATCAGCTTGGGAACGTGCACTGACTCGAGTGGAGACAGTCTTACTTCGTTGTCGCCCACAGCGGCAATTCCCCGGCCCTCGACGCAAGTCCATATGTCATCGCGCCCTTGATGATATTGAAGCGAAAGCCGGGCGCCCTGCTTCACCGTGATGCGCTTCACTGTGTGCCTCTCCCCGACGTCAAGCACAATCCAATGCCCCCAAGGACGCGTGTCTTCGTCTCCGACTTTGTAACGGACTGCCACAGTGACTGCCTCCAAAACACTCGCGATAATCTTTACTTCGAAGATGGTTCTCTCGGACCACGCCCATGGTTGCGTGAGACCTTGCTGCCTCCGGCACGCCCGCACCGTAGAGAGGCAAAGCGCGCAAACCAACGCAAGCTTTAGGATTTAGTTAAGCACGTCACTGGAAAGAAGGAACTGCGGCCGATAGTATTCGGCGCTGTCGAATCTGCTCGATCAAATCAACTCTGTTGCCAGATTCCGCACAACGACCTAACGTCGCCGCAGCCGGCGCTACTCGGGAACGTCGGTGAACATCCTGAAATGACGTGATTGATGAAAATCGGAGCGTATTGTTGTCGCCACTTACTTTGTTTGGGCGCGTTTCCCGCTTCTTGCATTGGTTGTTCTATAGGCTCCACGTAAGAGCGGCCTGGGTTATCTGGGACCTTTTGCGAGTTCTACACCCATCCGCAGTTGTCGAACGCTTGCATGACACACGGCAAGAAGAGCAGCTGCCGGAAGTGCCTTTTCGCCGCCGGTCGGAACGATTGGCAACCCGCCTATTGAAGGTTCGGCAAGAAGGCGCCTGGATAGAAAAGGAATACGGTTTTCCAATGCTTGGCCGCCTGCCGATCCGCGATGCCTTGGCAGGCAAAGCAGAGGCTACGAGCCGCGATTTTTCATCGATGCAGTTTTTCAATGGTTATCCGTCGCTGTCCGATTTCGCTTTTGGCGGAGCAAAGGGCCTGCATTATTCGGAACCGCTTGTTTCGCTTCGACACCCTTATGAAGGCAATTACTATCATGCCACTATCGATATTCTTGGAGCCATCGCTCTTGCTGATGGTTTTGGTCTCGACCGAAAAGCCCCATTGTTGATCGGCCCGGCTCTTGCTCGAAGGCCGTTTTTCAACGATTGGCAGTCCATGGGTGAGTTGTCGCAACGAAATTGGGTCGTTCAGGATTCGCACGTCTCCGCGTCGGAGATTTGGGTTCCACAAGTGATACGACCACAGCGTGACCTATTGCTTCAGATACTAAAAATGTTCGCGCTTCCGGAAGCTTCTGGCGGGTCGTCCGATCTCTTGTTTGTGACGAGGTCGACAGGCGATGGCCGAACCCTGAGAAATTGGCCTGAAATTGTGGAAGTTCTAGGTGATTACGACGTTAAAATTTTCGACCCTGGAGAAAACACGCTCGCTGAACAAATTGATGCTTTTAGACAAGCCTCGATGGTGATTGGCATTCACGGTGCCGGCCTGACGAACTTGCTATTCCGGTTAGGGTTGCCAACAAGGGTACGCGAAATCTTTCCACCCCATGATGCGGACTGCGGCTTCAACCTTCTTTGCAAAGAGTTGGGATTCGAGTGGGCACCAGTGTTAGGACATTCAGCTACCGGCATGCGGCGCGATTCAGACTTTGCTTTGGATCCGCGACTTCTTCGGCGTGAATTGGAAGCCCTACGTGCTCCGGTTTAGGCTTGCTTATAGGGGAGCCGTCGATGCGAATTCACACGACCGGAGCTGACTGTCTCGTGACGGTCTGCGTTGCAGCCACTCGGCCCGAGACGCTCCCAGATCTTGTCGTTACTCTCAAGGCTCAAGCCTTTCCGAATTGGGAATTGATCGTCGCGGCGCAAGGTTCGAACCCAACACTTCATGCATACCTGGAAAAGGAGGCAAAGTCCGACGACCGTATCCGCTGGATCCAGTTGGACCATGTTGGCAAAAGCCGCGCAGTCAACAAAGCTGCGGAGATTGCGCGGGGAGAAATTCTGGCTTTCACAGATGATGATTGTACTGCCGACCCAACCTGGCTTGAAGTGATTACGACGTCATTCCGCCAACAGCCCGATGTTGGCGTAGTTGCAGGAGATCTTATCGCGAGTAAATCCGTTAGCGGCATGGTCAGCACGTGCCCGGCAACACGAACCATCGAATGCCTTTATCGTCCGAGTGGTCATGCTCCGAGGGCTCCGGCGGGGTTCTATTTCGGAGGTGCGAACCTGGCGGTACGTCACGATGTGTTCGATCAACTTGGCGGCTTCGACGGTTTCCTTGGACCTGGCACCGACTATCCGGCGGCCGAGGATGTCGATTTTGGCCTTCGGGCAGAGCTCAGACACATTCCAATGTGGACGAGGCCCGAATCGATCATCCATCATACGAATGGCCGCCGCTACGGAATTTTGAGTGTCCACAGACACATCCGCAATTACGCGTTGGGCTCGGGGGCGCTGCTCGCGAAATTAAGAATGATGGACCATGTGTTGGTCAAGGATTGGAGCCCGAAGCCAACTCTCGAGGTCGTCATGTCGCTGCCTTGGGCACCGATGCAAAGTGCGCGGCATCTGTGGCAATCGCGATACCTGCGATGGTCGGATGCAGATTATTCGAGGAGATTTCAGTTGAGTGAAGATTTCTTGAGTCAGCTTCGCGAGGGCAACATCGCACCTGAGCTGGTTTAGAACCTGTCTACTATCGAGGAATTATTGCGGCTGGAGTTTGCATTGTCGCCAATTCAGCCGACAGCGGTATTGTCTTGATCCCGCGTCTGCTCGCCGTTGCTCGAGAAGTATCGTTCAAGAAATTGCTTCCTGCCACCTAGCTCATCAGCGACGCCTTCGTAGTAACGCAAGTTGAAGATGCCGCTGTATGCGGCGCTCGTGACGCGCTTCATCCCGATAGCGTTGCCAACACTTGCCACAATGCGCAAGGCACCAATGGCGATCCCCTTTGGTAGCCTGCGACCGACGCTGACATTCACCAGCCAACGGACCAGAGCATTGCGGCCTTGGAATTCACGCTTCGTCACAGCTGCCAGCCAGTGCCTGCCTTCCGCCAGTGAGAATATCACGTCGTTGCGGCCATACGCATACGGTGTCGCCATCCAAGATTGCAGGCTGCGTTCGGCATAGTGATGACCGATAGCGTTCGGGTTGAAGGCAAATTTCAGCCCGCGTTCAGACAGGCGATAAGCCAATTCCACATCCTCAGCGCGGCGAAAACGCTCATCGAAACAACCCGCGGCCAAAACATGGAGGCGCGGCACAGAACTGTTTCCGGTGTAGAACTGTCGCGCCGAGGGTGCCCAGTCACCTTCCTGCATCGAGTTGTATTGCTCCAACAGCTTTTCTTGTTCCCAATTCACCCAAGGTGACAGCGGAAAATCCTGTGGCGTCAGCATTGGTCCGAGAACAACCATATCCTCTGCACATTGCTCATGAATGCGCAGATGCTCGGCCACGAGCTGCGGTGCCGCAACGACGTCATCGTCAACGAACAAGAGCAACTCTCCGCTCGCATTCGCGATAGCATTATTTCGCGCTGATGCCGGACCGCCGTTCGTCTGAGTGATCGACTTCAGTTTCAAGGGCGTCTGCAGGCTTGAGAGAAATTCGTTAGTGCCGTCGGTCGCGCCATCGGAAACGACGACGACCTCAAGCTCGGTCGGCGGCACGGTCTGGCTCTCCAACGCTGCCAGAACATGCTTCAGTCGGCTCAAACGGTTGTACGTCGGAATGATGATGCTGACCTTGCTCACAATTTCACTCGCATTTTCACTCTGTGGAGGTTCTCACCTCGGTTTGCGAAACAAGGATTCTTGCCCACGCAGGACATCCGATACGAGCCTAATATCGCTCAAGCGGAGCAGCTGGGAAAGCAATGCGGCGGCGGTAAAGATCACCACAAAGCATGGCGCGGCGATCCAAAGGGAGAGCGAAGGCACGACGAAAAATGGAAAAACTGAAATTGCTGCCACCGGGAAGGCGATGAAGAATTGCCTTACGGTGGAGCGCGACACCGCTCCGGCAGGAAGAAGGTAAAACAGAGAGATCAACATGAAGATCTCTGACACACCGAATGCGATCATCAAGCCGATCCCACCATTCCCAAAGTGAGTCTGACAGATCGGGATCGCAACCCAGCCAATTGCTGCTGCCATAATGATATTCAGGATCTTGGCAATTGCGAGTTCTTTGGTTTTTCCAAGTGCCGTTATCGTTGCGCCGAAAAGAAAGTCCAAAAACAGAATGGGTAAGATCGGCGCTGCCGTGCGAAGCAGCTGTGCAGCGTTACCGAAATCTCCCTGTCCGTAGATGATTACAACGATATAATCTACAAACAGAAACAGGGCTGCCCCACCGAAGGCGCTGGCAGCCAAAAGCGGCCTGGCAGTTGCTTCGATTAGCCGGGACAGTTTCGGTATCGAGAGTGACGCACGAGACACCTCGGGAAATGCGGCTGCCGCCATTATTGCTGCTGGGGCAATTACAGTTCCCAGTATGGTCCGTGCCGCGCCGTACCACCCTACGACTCTTGGCTCGGTCAAGACTGACAACAAGAGAACATCGATAAAGGGCTGAACCGCAATCGTAACCGAAAACACCAAGATGGGTGCGCCAGACCGGAACAGCTCTTGAACTGTCCCCGCCACCGGACGTCCGAATTTAATTCCATAAACTCGAACCAATATCAGGCACACTACCAACGGACCGAATGCGCTAACTCCTTGTGACAATACGATCGCCGTCAAGCCTCCACCTAGCTGAATCGCGATGACTGCGGCAACCAGCAAAAGTGCTTTTGCAAGAACCAGAACGAAAGTGTCCAGGTCCATGCGGTCTTTAGCTCGAAACAGATAACCGACTGGCTGGATTACCGTGTTGGGAAAAGTGAATAGCACTGCAAGTGGCGCTAGAAATACGACGAGACCATCATAGCCGAAGGCATTCGCGGCACCGCCAGCAACAACGACACCTAATGCGGTTCCAACTATTCTGATAAGAATTGCACTCGAGAGGAAATCTGGTTCATCTGACCGGCCCCTAGCGATTTCTCGAACTACGTAACTGCCCTGCCCCCAATCGATTAAGACGGCAATGAAGCTCGTCATAATGACAATCGTGTAGTACAGGCCGAAATCCTCGGCTCCAAGAGACCGCCCGATGACGGCAGTCATGGCTATCGCCAGAATCGTGCTTGCGACTTGACCCAGGCCAAGGTGCACAGCGTTGCGAGCCAACAGGCTTACTTTGCTATCCCGCGCTGGTTCCTCGATTCCAGTATGGTCGTTCATTTGAGTTCCAACTTAAGTCACCGATAGCCAGTAGTGGAGGAGAGGCGGGTTGAATAAAGACGTCACTTGGCAACCGTTGTGGTTTTTCTGTGCAAGCGGCGAGTATTAATTGCGCGGCAGTGGCAATCAAAGTGAGTGATAATTCGGGCTACCTATTGGTTTGGGCGTATCTAAGACTTTTGCAAGAGATAGAAACCGATAACCCTATTATGGATCTTAGGTGATTTTTCCACTGGTACGGTGAATTTTCGCAATGATCCAGACAACGCCGAGTTCGGGTTCAGACTTCTCTGCTTACCGGCTTGTCCATTCAGGGATTTGGGGCAACAAAGGGTGAGATTAAGGCCCAGAGTTGGCCGGTCCCGGCCAACGGGATTGGAGTTGTCGGCATGCGGTGACAACTAGAGCGTGTTCATGTTTGACGGACTCGGTTGGGGGATTCCCATCGGTCGCGAACAGTGATTCAACATGGATGCTGGGCGAGGGGGCCAGCATCCATGACCAAGCCACTCGATCCGGACCTTCGCAAACGCATCGTG
>JAJFHK010000288.1 GCA_021775655.1 Filomicrobium sp.
GGGACGAGGTAGCTGAGATCGACGGTTGCAGTTCCAAGAATGGGAACTAACGCTTCGTGCTTGTCTGCAATGTCGAGGTCATGTAGCGCGCGAAGCCCAAGGTTGCCGCCTTTGTAGGGCGCGATTCCCTTTAAGAGATCGACCGCTTCGCGGCCTGCCCGGTCAAAGCGTTTGTTCCTTATCTGCTCGTGTAGCCCGCGTTCCGAGTGGGCGAATGGGAAGTAAACGCCTTTTGTGCTCTTGCCTTGGCTCTGCACAAAATCGTTAGCGGTCAAATCAAGCGCGGTCCGAAGATTGTGAATTGCATCGCCTATAACCGCACTGAGTTCGGTTGGCACCGGTTCCCGGATGCGCGCTGTCCACGCAACGCAATTGAGTTGGGGTGCTGCCTTCCACGGCTCGACAACAATTGAAACAGGATCGGTTGACAGGTATGCAGAAACCCCTGCTTTGAGTTCTTCAAGGTGCCGTTTGGCTCGTGCTATCTTCAGCATTGGAGCCTCGAATGGATTGAGCATGCCAAAACCTGAAAAGAAGCCTGCAAAGGTTGAAAACGAGCGGAGCGAAGCGGAAACCGAGAAGGTCCGCGACGATACCCTCAAACGGATGCTGAGCACCCCGCCCAAGCCTCACAAGGATGAGCCGAAGCGGGGCGAAAAGGGCAAGTAAATGTCTACCGATATTTTGAACTTGCCGATCGCAGTGCAGGTTGCATTGGCCAGCGGGTACGCTGCTTATATGCTCGCTTTCATTGGTCAACGCAGCCATCACAAAACTGTCGATGTGGCGTTTGTGACTCTCATGTTCAGTATGATTGCAACGGCGATTTGGACCAACACTGCACAGCATGGGCTGGTCTCTGCGGGTGTTGCATCATTTCTGGGCACTTCTGTTGGCGGCCTCGTGTGGCGAAAATGGCTGTCGAAAGTCCTGCAATGGCTGCTTCGGGCAGCAAACATAACTTGGTCTAATGATGACCCGTCTGCCTTGGCAACCCTGAGCGCAAACACGTCCTATCCAGTTTCTCAAATCGGGGTGCAACTGGATGATGGGACTTGGCTCGAATGTGTAGAAACTAGTCGCTTCAATGATGCACCCTATGGGCCGTGCATCCTTGGGATGGACGGCGACGTAGGGCTTTACCTGACGCACATTGAGAAGCCAGACGGAACTCGCAAAGAGATGGAAACCGTCCACGATTCAGAATGTGGGCACAGGCTAACTTACGTGCCCGCATCGAGAATCCGCCGCATCACGCTTCGCCATCTGCCAAAGATTAGTCATCCTTAGCTGGTGGGGGCGGCTTGCCTTGTCCGGTAGAAGCTGGAGGAGCCTTCGGCTGTGCCGTTCCGCCAACTTTTGGGCTGTAGGACTTATCGACGAATTTCTTCTCCGTCATTGACGTAATCTCCGTGTTAAGTGCGAATCAATAGCAAACGCATATTACACGGTGTTTGCCTTGCGCCTTCTCCAGCGGAGGAAGCGCAAGGCCTTTTGCTTAGGCGTCTTGGGCGTCACCAGTCCGCCGATAGGTCAGTCGCTTGCCTTCTGCAGCCTTCAAGATCGCGTTGGCACGCTCGGCATCGTTGAAACCGTTGGCTTCGCGGGTGTTCCAGCGGAATGCAAACTCGCTGGCGTAGCGCTGCAAGTGCTGCTCTGAAACCGAGTGGAACGATCCAGTTATACCGCGTTTCAGGATGGCAAAGAACGATTCCGCCGTGTTGACGTGGGTTTTGCCGTCTCGGCTGACGTATTCCTTGGCCGAGTGATTAACCGAAGCGTGCTTCGCGAAATCGCGGCCCATCCAGTAGTAGAGCAGCGAGTCGTCGGTGTTGAGCGTGCTTGAGCGGCGAACCTGGGTGAACAGCACCTTGCGCACCGTCTTTGCGGTCACGTCCGGCACATGGCTGGCGCGCATTTCGCCGCCGCGCTCAACCAGCGCGACAACGGCATGCTTCTTCGGCACGGGCTTGCCTTTCTTGGCGTTCTTGCCCTTGCCGCCAACGTAGGTTTCGTCGGATTCGACGGTCTTGCCTTTGCCACCGAGTGGACCATCCGCTTTCGCTGATGGCGCCATCGCCTCGCGAATGCGGTGCATCATGAACCACGCGGTTTTGTAGGTGACGCCAAGCATGCGCTCGATCTGCTTGGCGCTGATGCCTTTCTTGCTGGCGGCCATCAGGTGCGTTGCCAGCACCCACTTGTTGATCGGCACGCGCGAGCGCTCGAAGACGGTCCCGACCGTCACCGAGAACTGTTCGCGGCAGCCGTTGCATTGGTAGAGGCCCTTACGGTGCTTCTTACCTTCGAGTTTCGTGACGTTATGGCGTTCGCCGCAATGGGGGCACTCTGCGCCGTGAGGCCAGCGTTGTTCTTCCAGGTGGGCACGCGCCGCGTCTTCGTCATGGAAAATAGGATTGGTCAGGTCGATCATGGGGGGTGTCCCTCTTGACTGTCTGACCGATATATGGTGTCCGCACGGTGCTTTTTCAAGTATATAGTTCCCGAAGTGCCAATTTGGCACTTCTGGGCCGGCCGGATTTAGTGCTTCGACTTCACCTTGGCGCGCAATGTGTAGATGTTCACCTTGCCCAAACCCTGACGCTTGATCGTAATCAGGTCGTGCTTCTCCAACTCGTCGATGTAGCGGACGACGCTGCGCCGTCCTGACCCCATATCATCAGCTAACGTATCCTGGCCGGGAAAGCAGAAATCGTTCTGCCAGGCGTACGATAGCAGCATTGCATAGGCCAGCTTGGCACCAACGCTGAGACCGTTTGAGCGCAGGATGACGTTGGGCACCTGGGTAAAGCCGCCAGCCGCGACAGGATCAAAGCCTTCGAGAATGATGTTTCGATAGCGTTCCTGTAACGGTTCACTGAGCTTCTTCATTGGTCCCAGTATACCATTCTCCGCTGCGTTCAAGCGTGAGAGGTGCCCTCGATTCGGGGACAATTCGGCTGCCGGGGAAGCGGGTCAGCGGAGCGTCGCACAATTAGGAGGTTTCTGCGATGCCGGACGCGGTGAAAACGAGCGCATGTTGTGGCGTGCTGAAGGCGTTGCAGAAACTCTGTTGTACGAAACCGCGGGCGGCGCGTGATGGCTTATGGGGATTGTGCTTTGGCGTCAGGGTCGGCGGCGGGGTGCGCAGCCAGGATCGGCGTCGGCAACGGTTCTCATTTGGGGCAGCGACGTCGTTAGAGTTCGCCGGTCATCGCCGTTGAGGTGGATTGATTGCGGTTCAGACGCAACTAGAGCGTGTTCATGTTTGACGGACTCGGTTGGGGGATTCCCATCGGTCGCGAACAGTGATTCAACATGGATGCTGGGCGAGGGGGCCAGCATCCATGACCAAGCCACTCGATCCGGACCTTCGCAAACGCATCGTG
>JAJFHK010000289.1 GCA_021775655.1 Filomicrobium sp.
TCTACCGAATGTTTTGTCAGGTAACCGGTTTTGGTGGCACGACCCAGGTGGCATCAGTTCCGTCAACCACCGTGCTCGACAACACGATTGTAATGCGGTTCGACGCCAATGTGTCAAATGACCTTGCATGGAAATTTGAGCCGGTGAAACGTAAATTCGAATTGAAGGTTGGCGAAAACCGCATTGCCAGTTACCGCGCAACCAACCTCTCCGACAAGCCACTGACGGGGACGGCAACGTTCAATGTCTCGCCGGAAGCTGCCGGTATCTACTTCAACAAGATCGAGTGCTTCTGCTTTACCGAGCAGACACTCAAGCCTGGCGAAAGCATCGATATGCCGGTCAGCTTCTTTGTCGACCCAGGCTTCGTCGATGATCCGAATACTGCACACATCTCGCAATTGACACTGTCTTACACATTCTATCCCGTCGCCAAGGCCAAGGAGGCGGCAAGGGCGGATGCCTCTGAGGCAGGGCGCGGCGGATGAATGGAGTTGAGTGACGATCGACGGCAGTGCTTTCATACGGCACTGCTGCTCAAAAAAAATGGACACCTCGGTTAGGTGCTACGCCTACCGGACAAAGATTAGCGCTGAGGGAACTTCGGGAGAAAACAAATGGCGGACGGCCACGCAAAACATCACGACTATCACCTTGTCGATCCAAGTCCCTGGCCACTGCTAGGTTCTATCGCTGCACTTGGGACAGCGATTGGCGCAATTGGTTGGATGCGTTCTTCAAAGGGTTCGGCGCTTGAACTGTTCGGACTTGAGATCGCCGGGCCATGGTTATTCCTAATCAGCTTTGCAGCGCTCGCGTTTATTGCGGCTCTTTGGTGGGCGGATGTCGTGAAGGAAGCGCACAAGGGCGATCACACGCCTGTCGTTCAGCTTCACCTTCGTTATGGGATGATCATGTTCATCGCTTCTGAGGTGATGTTCTTCGTTGCGTGGTTTTGGGCCTACTTCGATGCATCGCTATTTCCGGCCGGCGTGTTCCAGCCGGAGAACGTGACCCAGACCATCGGCATGGTGACGCGCAACGAATTGACAGGTGGGCATTGGCCGCCGCAGGAAGCTGACGCCTTCAAGCACACCTTTGACCCGTGGGGCCTTCCGCTCGTTAACACCCTGATTTTGCTCTTGTCGGGTGTGACGGTCACTTGGGCGCACCATGCGCTAATGGAAAACAATCGCAGTCAGCTTATCTGGGGCTTGGTTTGCACCGTAATTCTCGGCCTATTGTTCACGGCTTGCCAGGCTTACGAGTATGGCCACGCAGCGTTTGATTTCTCAGGCCACATTTATGGTGCGACATTCTTCATGGCGACGGGCTTCCATGGTGCGCACGTCATCATTGGGACGATCTTCCTGTTCGTCTGCCTCATCCGTGCAATGCGCGGCGATTTCACGCCGAAGCAGCACTTCGGCTTTGAAGCGGCCGCTTGGTATTGGCATTTCGTTGACGTTGTCTGGCTGTTCTTGTTCGCCTCCATATATGTATGGGGTGCTGGCGCTGGTGCTGCCGCAGGCGGTCACTAATCCGAGGGACTGCATTCACAGCTCAAATGTTGATCGCGGGCGGCGATGGGCCGCCCTCGACTTTTTTGGGCTTGCGGTTCTTTCTGGCACCCACTGAAGAACCTTTTGAGGTCGCCAGATGTCTGAAGCTGCGAAGCCAAGCCCAGAAATGCCGCCGAGAGGCGTTTCTCCGCTATACGCAGGTGTGATGGTAAAATGTCCGCGCTGTGGTAAGGGCTCGCTTCTGCACACCTTCCTCAATTTGCGGGATCAGTGCTCAGTTTGCGGGCTGAACTACAAATTTGTCGATACGGGCGATGGCCCTGCAGTCTTTGCGATCTTCATACTTGGTTTTCTGGTACTCGGCGGGGCGTTGTGGGTCGAGTTCAAATTCGAGCCGCAGCTATGGGTGCATGCCGTGTTATGGGGCGTCGTCACACCAATCCTGGCCATCGGCCTGTTGCGGCTTCTTAAGGCCACGCTCATTGCTCTGCAATTTTATCATCGGGCCGAAGAGGGCCGTCTTTCCGAAGACTGAGCCGCCAACGAGGAGGATGCCATGATCGGTCGCATTGGGCGAGCTGGCCTTATTGTGCCAACCCTTCTCAGTCTGCTCGGGTTGACGATTCTGCTCGCACTTGGCACTTGGCAAATGGCACGCAAGGCTGAGAAAGAAGAGCTGATCGACAAAATTGAGGCGCGGCGCACAGGTGAGCCAGTTAGCCTGGAGAGAGCAATTCAGAGCGGCGATGTGGCGAGTGCCGACTTCCAGCGTGTCGAGGTCGCAGGCACTTGGATTGCCGGCAAGGAGCGATTCTACTATGCACCGCAGCCCCGCCTTGGTCCGGGCTACGATATCTACCAGCCACTGCAGTATGCATCGACCAAGGTTGTCTGGGTCAACCGTGGCTATATTCCTGAACGTGCGCGATCGAAGCCAAATTTATGGCGCGCGGCTGATGGAGAAGTCACGATCGCAGGGACGGCGCGGTTGCCTGCAACACCAGGAACGTTCACGCCTAAGAACGACGTGAAAGGAAATATCTGGTATTGGCGTGATCTGGCCGGGATGCAAACCTCGGCATTCGCTGGGTCTGAAGGCCTCGAAGCGGCGCCGGTTTTTGTGGTTGCTGAGCCTGAGAGGCGCATATCGGATGTGGATAAAGCGAATGCCTTGGACGGGCCATTGCCGAAGCGGGGCGTTTCAGAACTGGTTGTACTCAACCGGCATCTGGAATACGCGTTGACGTGGTATGGATTGGCGCTAACGCTCGTCGGAGTCTATGTCGCCTATGCATGGACGCGATTGCGGCACATTCGATAGGTTTCTTGCGGATTGATCATGCACTAGGTTGCGTGCCAATTGGTGTATTCGTAGCCGTGCCAAGTGTAACTGTCGTCGGCGGTCAATAAACATTCCGATTCCTGGAGGTATGGTTTGCCGCCATTGGCCAGCGGTTGTTCACGCAGGTCATTCGTGATCTGGCAGGGATCGACAAACAAACTTCAAGAGATTTGCCGTTGGACTATGTTTCGACACGGGGTGAAGCTCCGAAACTGAACTTCGAAGAAGTGCTGCTCGCCGGATTGGCGCGCGACGGTGGACTCTATCTTCCCGAGCGCTGGCCGACGTTCGATCAAGATAGAGTTGCGTCCTTTGCTGGACGCCCATTCCACGAGGTGGCCGTCGAGGTCATTCACCCATTCGTTGGAAATACGGTCGGTCGCGAAGCATTGAGCGAGATGGCGCGTGAAGCATATGAATGCTTTGGGCATGCCGCCGTGACACCGCTCGTGCAGATCGACAACAATCGCTTCGTTCTCGAACTCTTCCATGGCCCGACGCTGGCCTTCAAGGATGTTGCAATGCAGCTTCTTGCTCGGTTGATGGAACATGTACTTCAAAAGCGCGGTAGCAAGACGACGATTGTCGGGGCAACGTCCGGAGACACCGGCGGTGCGGCAATCGAAGCGTTTCGCGGGGCGTCCAACGTTGATGTGTTCATCCTGTTCCCGGAGGGGCGGGTATCGGATGTCCAGCGGCGCATGATGACGACCCCTGCGGACAAGAATGTTCACGCCATCGCAGTACGTGGCACATTCGACGATTGCCAGGCGCATGTGAAGGCGATGTTCAACAACCACGCCTTTCGCGACCGGGTGCAGCTCTCGGGCGTCAATTCGATTAACTGGGCGCGGATCGTTGCGCAGATCACCTATTATTTCGTTGCCGCGTCTGCACTTGGCGCACCGCATAGGCGCGTCTCGTTTTCGGTGCCGACCGGCAACTTTGGCGATATCTTCGCAGGCTATGCAGCCAAGCGTATGGGGCTTGCAATCGACCGGCTGGTCATTGCTTCAAACGAAAACGACATATTGCCGAGAACGCTCGCGACAGGCTCCTATGAGATGCGCGGAGTTGTTGCCACGACATCGCCGTCAATGGACATCCAGATATCATCCAACTTCGAGCGCTATTTGTTTGAGGCATCGGGCCGGGATTCGGGTGCGGTGCGCCGGCAGATGGAAAGCTTGAAGCAATCCCAGCGATTCGAACTTGATGCCAAACTTGCGGCTGCAATGGAGCAGGATTTCCTAGCCGAATCCGCAAGTGAAGTTGACGTGGCTGGCTGCATACGCAAAGTGCTCTCAGGCTCCGGATACCTCGCGGAGCCGCACACAGCCTGCGGTATACATGCCTGCGAAAAGGCGCTGCAGGGCGATGACCGAAGCGTGCCGCAAGTGGTGCTGTCGACGGCGCATCCGGCCAAGTTTCCGGATGCGATGGAGGGGATTACCGGCGCGCGGCCCCAACTTCCCGAGCGGCTTCAAGGGCTGATGAGCGATCCAGAACGGTTTAAGGTGCTCGACAATGACGCTTCCGTCATCGAAGCTTACGTGGAAGATAATGCCCGCGCCATCGGTGCTGGTTAGTAAAGGATCTCAATGACGACACAAGTCAGCACGCTAGCCAATGGCCTTAGGGTCGTCACGCATGAGATGGCGCATCTGGAAACGATTTCGCTCGGCGT
>JAJFHK010000290.1 GCA_021775655.1 Filomicrobium sp.
TTTATGCCCAGCCGCTCACCTTGGCTGCCGCCCTGGCGCGGATCGAAGGCCTCTACCACCCATTCCATAGAGCCCTGACGGAGCTTATCCAACGAAGCTGCCAAACATTTGGCCACGCCATCCTTGTCGATTGCCATTCAATGCCATCGAATTCTATGGCCATCACCAACGCAAGAGCCCGGCCAGATATCGTCCTGGGTGATCGCTTCGGCACGGCTTGCGATGGCGTCATCATGAATTTTCTACAATGCGCTTTCCAAGACCTCGGCTACAACGTCCATATCAACCGGCCATACGCTGGCGGCTTCATTACCGAACACTATGGAAGTCCGACAAAAGGCATCGATGCCTTGCAGATCGAAATCAACCGGGGCCTCTATCTCAACGAAGAGACGCTGAAACCAACGGCCGGCTTTGAAAATTTGCAGTCCGACATCGAAATCGTCGTCTCCCGGCTCGTTTACGAGCTACCCGACTTGCTTGAGAAACCTGCAGCGGCCGAATAACTCGGCTAAGGCAACCAATTCCATTCAGATCGGCAAGCGGTCGTCGCTAGTGCCAACGACAACCGAGCGGCTAGCGCAGAAAAAAAGGCCGTCCGGCAAGCGAACGGCCCAAGTCTAGGGAGGAAACGCCCAAGGAGGGCTACGGCGGACGAGCGAGGCTCGCCGATGCCGCAATGCAAAAATAAACGCTGCAGCGCACAATGCAACTGCATTTTTTGCAGAGCTGATGTGCTTTGGGGGCAAAGCTACGGTGATCGGAGCTAAAATCGCGAAAGAAATCAGCCGAAAATCTCATAAACACTAGAGAAAGGCCGTCTAAATCAAATGGTTACGGGACATCATGCGATTCCTGACCCAGCCATTCGCGTTGCGCACATCTAATTTCCCCTGTTACCACAAAAAAAGGGCCGTTCACGAAGAACAGCCCAAGTCCAGGGAGGAAACGCCCGATCTATCAGGCCATGACGGTTGAGAGCGTACTCGCCCGCCACAGCAAGAAGGTGGTGTTATTTGCGGAATTCCGCAATTGCAGAAAGGTACTCATCGGGAGACGAAATCATTAGAAATGACCAGTCTTTGATCAACGCCACGGTAGCTCGAACCGCCTGCACCCTGGAATTGATACAGGCTACCGCCGGAAAGCGACGCGAAGAAGCAAGCGCAAAACGCAACCTTTGCAGATGCAAAAAGTGATCGAATGGGCAAATTTGTCACAGGTTAATATGCCAGATATCCACAGCATCAGCCACTTTCTCCACTGCGCGCACGCCCTTGCTGACGCAGCAGCCACTGTAACGATTCGCTATTTCCGCCAATCGACGGCGATCGAGGACAAGTCCTCGGCCAACAATTACACCGGAAACCAAGGTGGATTTGATCCGGTCACGGCCGCCGATAGGGGGGCTGAACAGGCGATCCGGCGCGAACTCGCCGAACGGTTCCCTGAACACGGCATTCACGGCGAGGAATTCGGGCTCCACAATCCGGACGCCGAACACCGCTGGATCATCGATCCCATCGACGGCACCGCAGCATTTCTCATGGGTTGGCCCATGTGGGGAACGCTGATCGCCCTTGCTCACCAAGAAGCGCCCATCCTTGGTCTGATGGATCAACCCTTTACGCGCGAGCGCTTCTGGTCGGACGCCAGCGCCAGCTTCGTGCGTGGACCAGATGGCAGCGAAAATAAGCTCAAAACACGCTCCTGCGCAAAACTCGACGACGCGGTTCTCTCGACAACCCATCCCGACTTCTTTCGCGAAGCCGCAGACCTCGAAGCCTTCTTTCGCGTCAAAAAAGCCGCCCGCAACACCCGCTACGGCGGCGATTGTTATGCCTATGCCATGCTGGCGTCCGGCTTTTCGGATCTGGTCATCGAAACGGGCCTGAAGTCCTACGACGTCGCCGCCCTCATCCCGATCGTCGAAAGGGCAGGCGGGGTCATAACCACATGGACCGGCAGCCCGGCCATCAACGGAGGCAGCATCGTCGCCGCCGGCGACCCACGCATCCACGAAGCCGTGCTTGCACTTCTCTCCCGCTGATGGGTCGCTTCAGTGTTCTGCCGTGATAAACTAGCCTGTCTCATTATTGATTGTGCGAGTGCTTCGCCGGAGTTTCAATGGAACTGATCACACTTGCCAAGAACCCTGTTCCCAGCGGTCCCGTCGTCGGTGCCTTCAGCGGCTACGACGGCAACCCGATACGTTACGCCCTCTGGCAGGCAACGCGAGGTCCACGGCGAGGCACCATTTGCCTGTTCCACGGCCGCGCTGAATTCATCGAAAAGTACTTCGAAACGATTGCCGATCTACGCGGCCGCGGTTTTGCCGTCGCCACCTTCGACTGGCGCGGACAAGGCGGCTCCTTCCGCGAACTCCCCAATCCCCTCAAGGGCCACATCCGCGATTTCGCCGAGTACGAAAAGGACATCTTTCGGTTCATGAAGGACATCGTCCTTCCCGATTGCCCGCCGCCCTATTACGCGCTCGCCCACTCCATGGGCGGCAACATCCTCCTGCGCCACGCCGTAAAGCAGGGCTCCTGGTTCGACCGCATAATCCTCAGCGCACCCATGCTTGCCTTTGCCGACGAGCGCGTCGGGATGCCGCAAACACTAGCCAGAATGTATGCCGTTGCAGGGTCGCTCACCGGCTTGTCGACATCTTTCGTTTACGGCGGCAGCGAGAACGGAGAAGGCGGTGAGAAATTCGAAACGAACACTCTAACCTCCGACCGCGAACGTTGGTCGCGCAACCGTGCCGTCCTCGAAGTCGCACCCGAACTCGGACTTGGCTCGCCGACGGTCGGATGGCTGCGCGCGG
>JAJFHK010000030.1 GCA_021775655.1 Filomicrobium sp.
GGCTTGCGTGAATTCGGCGACGGTCGCCACCGCCAGGTAGACGACACACCCGCAGGCGGTGGCGCCGGAATGGTGCTGCGAGCCGATGTCGTTGCTGCGGCTGTCGATCATGCCCGCAACCAGGGTGCCAAATCAGCAAACCTACCGGCACTCTACCTTTCGCCGCGCGGCGCGCCGCTAACCCAACGCCTCGTCAAAGAACTCGCCGCAGGCCCCGGCGTGCTGCTGCTGGCTGGCCGCTTCGAGGGCGTCGACGAACGCGTCCTGGAAGCTCGCAACTTTCGCGAGATATCGATAGGCGACTACGTGCTTTCCGGCGGCGAACTCGCAGCCATGGTGCTGATCGACGCCTGCGTCCGCATCATCCCCGGCGTGATCGGCGCCTCGGAAAGCCTCGCCCACGAAAGCTTCGAAGATGGCCTGCTGGAGTACCCGCAATTCACCCGGCCGCGCGAATGGGAAAGCCGCGCCATTCCAAACGTCCTCTTGTCCGGAGACCACGGCCGCATCGCCAAATGGCGCCAAAAGGAAGCCGAAAAGCTCACCCGCGCCCGCCGCCCCGACCTTTTACCGGCCAAACCGCAGAAAAAATAGCCTCAAAGGCCCGCATTCTGAGGCAAATGGACCATCGACAGAGCGATCAATTTAGGGTACACGGACCCCACTATTTCCCCAGATATGGGTTGCCCAATTGGGCCGCACGAGCGGTGCCCCTCCTCGGTCGAGGACAGGAGGCGACGCTCCTCTGCTGATTGAAAGCATCGAGGAAAAAGAAAAATGAACATCATCCAAGAACTCGAACAAGAGCAGATGCGCGCCATTTCCGCAAAGCGTGGCGTGCCAGAATTCGGTCCTGGCGACACCGTCAAAGTCATGGTGAAAGTCGTCGAAGGCAAAACCGAACGCCTGCAAGCCTATGAGGGGGTTGTTATCTCCCGTTCCGGTAGCGGCCTCAACGAGAACTTCACCGTGCGAAAAATTTCCTACGGGGAGGGTGTAGAGCGCGTTTTCCCGATCTTTTCGCCGCTGATTGCTGAAATCGAAGTTGTTCGCCGTGGCCGTGTCCGCCGAGCCAAGCTTTACTACCTTCGTGGTCGCCGCGGCCGCTCGGCTCGCATCCCCGAACGTACAGATGTGCGCGCGCGCCGCCTCAATGCAGCGTGGAAAGGCTTCAAGAAGCAAAAAGGCCAGCCTGACGATCTCGCACAGATCAACGGCATCGACGAGCAACTGCTGTCACGCCTGAAGCAGCTCAACTGCGTTAAACTCGAGCAGATCGCCAACTTCTCAGACGATGACATTGCTAATATCGACGAGTTCCTGAATCTCGACGGCCAGATCGAAAAACAGGACTGGGTCGGCCAGGCACAAAACCTGATCGCCGAAGCGGCTGCCGCCGAAGCAGTAGCCTCCGCGGAAGCTGAAGAAGCCGCCGCGGCTGCAGAAGCCGAAAAGGCTGCAGCAGAGCAAGAGAAGAAAGACGCCGAATAATCGTCGACTAAACCGGCCAACATCGAACAAGAAGCAGTCCGCGACTAAAATCGCGGGCTGTTTTGTTTACGCAGCGACACGATATGGTTCCGCATCCTCTGCCATACTTATTCGATGTGCAGCCTCGTTTCCGGCCCAATCCAAGACAACAGCAATCGAAGGTCGCGGCTCCGAAGCGCGATGCACCCTTCCGTCGGCTTGAGCCCGGCAGAATTCTCGCATGCAACGTGCATGAAAATCGCGCTGCCCCTGGCTTGCACTCGCGGCCTATCATTGTGACCGACCACGACGACGATGTCGTAGAGGGCATCGCTGCGCCACATCCGTTCAGCACTGGCGGAATAGGGATGGTGCACAAATCGGTTGTAGTTACGGTCGAATGCCGCATCGCACCAGCCGTCCTCGGGTCGGAGGGCCCATAGCGGCAACCGCGTCGCCCGCCGAACAATTCGATCGGCCCTGTAGAACGCTTGCCTGAGCGGCCATACCCCCCGTGGCGAAGCCCCATCACCTTCCCGCTTGTTTACCAACACGCCAGAGCGCCCGATCGCACAGTGCAGAATCAGGGGCCCCGCCCTGAGGATTCCTTGCGCCCGATGGCCGGGCCGCCGGTTGACGTAGATGTGTTTCATTGTGTGCTGAGCCAATATTGCAGCAAGCCCGTTCTTGAGCCAAACACGTCCGGCTGAACGCTTAACACATAAACGTGCTAACCCACTGCCGCAGGCCGCCAGATTGCGCGTCCCTAGGGTATTCAAGCGATCCCGTGTTAGATAATGTCCGGCTACGACGAAGCACTGTCTGGAGCGACGACGAAATGAGCAATGTCCGCAAGATCCTGATCGTGGATGACGACGACGAACTGCGCGATTCCCTACGGGACCAGCTGGCATTGCACGACGAATTCGAAGTCACCGTCGCTGACGCGGCAGCCCGCGGCATTGAGACCGCCAAAGCCGAGCACCATGACCTCGTCCTGTTTGACGTCGGTCTTCCCGACATGGACGGTCGCGAGGCGGTAAAAATCCTCCGCAAATCCGGATTCAAGTCGCCGATCATAATGCTGACCGGCAACGAATCAGATGCCGATCAGATCCTCGGCCTCGATGCCGGCGCAAACGACTACGTCACCAAGCCATTTAAGTTCGCCGTGCTACTCGCAAGAATTCGCGCTCAGCTCCGGCAGCACGAACAATCTGAGGATGCCGTCTTCACGATCGGGCCCTACACATTCAAACCCGCCTCCAAACTCCTGGTCGACGAGAAGGGTTCTAAAATTCGCCTGACTGAAAAAGAAACCTCGATCCTCAAGTTTCTTTATCGCTCTGGCGAAAAGGTCATCACGCGCGACGTGCTGCTTCATGAGGTGTGGGGCTACAACGCCGGCGTCACCACGCACACTCTGGAAACCCACATCTATCGGCTACGACAGAAAATTGAAAAAGACCCGTCAAATGCCGAGCTACTGGTCACCGAGACAGGTGGCTACAAACTCGTCCCCTAAAAGTCGGCACGAAAACCTAACCACCGCAGTATAGTCACGTACCGGCTTCGAAGCGCGTCCATTTCCGTGACCGATAAAGCACGCGTCCATTTCGCGAATCGCAATAGTCTCTCGACCGAACGTCAAGCGATATTCAGGCTTTGAGATCATCAGCCCGCTATCGTCGTTCGGATCACTATTGGCGATTTAATCGAGATAGACCAGATGGCTGCCCCTTCAACCAAAAGGCAACGAGCAGCGCGAGAAAGGCTCGCGGAAATTCTCGACCACCCATCCAGCGCCTTCATCATTCATTACGCTTGCCAAAGCTTCAGCCAGCCGCAGATCTATGGTTCTCCGCGAATAACATCGATTGCGATCCGCAACATTGGAACCGGACAAACGACGTCATACTCGATCCACGAAGAACTTGAATTGGCCAATATCCCGGTGAGCGATGTGCATGAGCACTTGGACCAACTCGAATTCCGAATGCTTGATAGGTATTTCGTCTACCTCCGCGAGAACCGGAACTTCCGTTTTCTGCATTGGAATATGCGCGACCAGAAGTTTGGATTTCCGGCGATCGAACATCGCTTCAGAACCCTTGGCGGGACCCCGTTCGAGCTTCCCGAACAAAACCGGCTCGATCTCGCAATTATTGCAAGCGACATCTACGGCAGCGGCTATTTGCCGAAACCATACCTGCGAAACCTGGCGGAGAGGAACGGGCTGACGATCGCCGGATTTCTTTCTGGCGCCGAAGAACCCGCCGCCTTCGCCAACGCGCAGTTTGCAAGAATCCTTCAATCGACATTATGCAAAGTCACTGTGCTGTCGGATGTCGCCAGTCTCATCCACGACAGCACACTAAAAACGGACGCAACCTTATGGACGCTGAATCGCGGTCGGGTGCGGGAGATCTGGCATCGATATCAAAACGACCCGGTCGCCGCGTTCATCAGTATTGCTGTCAGTATGGGAGCATCATTCTTCGCGGTTCTCGAATTTCTGAACCAACGATAGCAATTCACGATTCGCCTGCATTACCCTTTGCAGCGATCGCATCATCCAGCCGCCGTAGCCGCTGTGCCAGAACTCGTAGAACATAAAGCGCGAATTCAGGCTCGAAGGTCACCTGGGCCAGGAACTCGGCACGATTGAGAATCGCGACTTCCGTGTTCGTTGCTACCAGCGCGGCCGCACTTCGTGGGCTATCGTCGATCAGTGACATCTCGCCGAAAATTCCACCCGGCCCCACGCTTTCTAGTACGCGGCCAAACATAAGAATGTCGACGAGGCCGGAGCGCACAACATACATCGTGCCGCCTTCCTCATTAGCAAGGAACACCTTTTCACCGGCCTGAAAACTCGCGAACGGCACACCGGCACGCTCCAGTTTGTCTAAGTCGATCGGGCCTTGCGACATTTGGAGAGAACTCCAATTTCAATTGGCGCTGTAACCTGTTCAAGCACTCGGTTGCCAGCTCCGAATATCGACAAACTTGCCTTCGAGAGCAGCCGCTGCCGCCATCTTCGGTGACACCAGATGCGTGCGCCCCTTGAAACCCTGGCGACCCTCGAAGTTGCGGTTCGATGTCGAAGCGCAACGCTGACCCGGCTTGAGTTGGTCCGGGTTCATCCCAAGACACATGGAGCAACCTGGCTCACGCCACTGGAAGCCCGCTGCGACAAAAATCTTGTCGAGACCCTCTGCTTCTGCCTGCGCTTTGACGAGACCCGAACCTGGTACGATCATCGCATAATCGAGCTTGTCCGAGACCTGATGTCCTTCGACTATTGCAGCGACTTCGCGCAAATCCTCAATGCGCCCATTGGTGCACGACCCGATCCACACGACGTCGAGCGGGATGTCGGTAATGTTTGTTCCAGGTGTCAGACCCATATAGTTCAGCGCCCGCTCTACCGAGGCGCGCTTATTGTCATCATCCACGGTTGCCGGGTCCGGCACCGTACCCGTGATTGCAACAACGTCTTCCGGCGAGGTTCCCCAGGTCAAAGTTGGTGGTAGCGATGCCGCATCGAGATGGATTTCCTTATCGAAATGCGCACCTTCATCCGAGTGCAGTGTCTCCCAATATTTCATCGCCATCTCCCAGGCGCCACCTTTGGGAGATTTCGGCCGACCCTTTAGAAATTCGAATGTCTTCTCATCGGGAGCGATCATTCCTGCGCGCGCGCCGCCCTCGATCGTCATGTTACAGACCGTCATGCGGCCTTCCATCGACAGATCCCGGATGGCTTCCCCGGCATACTCAATGACGTAACCTGTCCCGCCGGCGGTCCCGATCTCTCCGATAATCGCGAGAATGATGTCCTTGGCTGAAACACCCTCCGGCAACTTACCATCGACGACGACCCGCATATTCTTGGCCTTGTTCTGAACCAAAGTCTGGGTCGCCAGAACGTGCTCGACTTCCGAAGTACCGATGCCGTGGGCCAATGCGCCGAAAGCGCCATGCGTTGAGGTGTGGCTGTCGCCGCAGACAATGGTGGTGCCTGGCAGCGTGAAGCCCTGTTCAGGCCCAACGACGTGGACAATCCCCTGCCGCTCATCAAGCTCATTGAAATACTCGATGTCGAATTCGGAAGCATTCTTGGCAAGCGTTTCGACTTGCAGAGCACTTTCCGGGTCCTCGATACCCTGCGACCGGTCTGATGTCGGCACGTTGTGGTCTACGACCGCCAGCGTCTTTTGCGGCGCGCGCACCTTTCGCCCGGCCATGCGCAAACCTTCGAAAGCTTGCGGACTGGTCACCTCATGCACGAGATGCCGATCGATATAGAGCAGGCATGTACCGTCTTCCTGCCTGTCGACGGTGTGATCATCGAAGATCTTGTCGTAGAGCGTCTTGGCCATGAACGAAGAGGTCCGTTGGTTATGTGGCTTCACTGGTTCCTGCTTAAATAGCCCCGTCGCGGCAACTTCGCAATCGACGGCAGCACCAGCATGCTGTTGGCCCGGATTAGCACTTCTTGCGCACCGGTCAGGTCAATGTTTACGCTGGCGTGCCTGGGCCACCAGAAAATCACGCAGGACATGGACTTTCTTGGAGGTTTTTAGTTCTTCTGGATATACGAACAAAACGTCCAGCGATGGGCTCTCTGCGTCTTCAAGGAGCGGTACGAGATCGGATTCGTCTTCCGTCATGTACTCTGGCAGCATCCCAACACCGATCCCCGACTGGATGGCGTATTTCAACGCGATGACGCTGTTGACCCGGAACACCGGTATCCGTGGATTTCCATCCTCACGGCCTGCGGTTTCCAGCCAGGTAATCGGTTGTAGATGATTAGCGGGCCGGCCGCTGTAGGACACGATTCTGTGCCGGTCGACATCGGCCAGCGTCTTCGGGGCTCCGTACCGGCGAACGTATCCCGTTGACGCATATACGCGGACAAATACGCGAAACAACAGCCGCCGGATGAGATCCGGCTGCGTCGGTTCACCAGTCCAAATCGCTACGTCTGCAGCTCGCATGGCGATATCGATTTGATCGTCGTTGAGGATCAGGTCGACGCTCACTTCTGGATACACCGCCTGGAATTCGCTGATCCGCTGCGTCGCCCAGACAGTTCCAAGTCCCAGTGGCGCTGTGATCCGCAATTCGCCGCTCGGCTTGGTCGACGTATCGGCAAGCAGTGTCTCCGCAGTGTGCAGCTTGTTCATCACCTCGACGACTGTGCCGTAGAGAATTTCTCCCTGCTCAGTCAGTACGAGACCACGTGCATGCCGGTGGAATAATGATTGCTTTAGGTCCCGCTCTAACGCAGCCACCTGCCGGCTCACTGCCGACTGGCTCATGTTGAGCGTCTCACCGGCATGCGTGAAGCTGCCAGCCTCCGCAGCGGCGTGGAAAATGCGAAGCTTGTCCCAGTCCATTCCGGTGCGATCCACGAATGATGTCATTTCGCGTGTGCCGGTGGGACCACCTCAAGTCAGGCAGGCCCCAGTTCCAGCACTACTCAGCAGCTTCCGCCGCCTCTTCCTGTTCAGCGACATACCGCTCTGCTTCGAGCGCCGCCATGCAACCAAGCCCAGCAGCGGTAACGGCCTGGCGGAAAACTTCATCTGTGACATCACCAGCTGCGTAAACGCCCGGTACCGAAGTCTCAGTAGAGTCTGGGGTCGTAACGATATAGCCGCCACTATTCATGTCGAGCTGGCCTTTGAATATCTCAGTCGCTGGCGAATGCCCAATGGCAATGAAGACGCCGTCGGCAGGCCTCTGTGTAACTTCACCCGTCTTGACGTTTTTAATGTGGACACCGGTAACAGACTTTGGATCCGCCTCCCCAGTAACTTCATCAAGGGTGTGGTCCCAGACGACTTCGATCTTCGGGTGCTTGAACAACCGGTCCTGCATGATCCGCTCTGCGCGAAGCGAATCTCGCCGATGCACCAGCGTTACGCGTTTGGCAAAGTTGGTGAGAAAGATCGCTTCCTCGACAGCCGTATTGCCGCCACCGACTACAACAACTTCCTTGTCGCGATAAAAGAATCCATCACACGTCGCGCAGGCCGATACACCGAAGCCTTTGAATGCCTCTTCGGAAGGAAGACCCAGCCAGCGCGCCTGCGCACCCGTGCAGATAATGAGTACGTCACACGTATAGGTGTCACCCGACTCGCAGCGGAGCGTAAACGGTCGCTTCGACAGCTCAACCTCATTGACGTGGTCAAGCACGATCTCAGTGCCAACGTTTTTTGCTTGGGCCTCCAACTGCTCCATCAGCCACGGACCCTGTATAGGATCAGCAAACCCCGGATAATTCTCAACATCGGTTGTGATGGTCAGCTGGCCACCTGGCTGGCTGCCTTGCAGCATCACCGGCTTCAACATAGCGCGGGACGCATAGATCGCCGCCGTATATCCAGCCGGACCAGAGCCAAGAATGAGAACCTTCGTGTGCCGGGTATTTGCCATATTCGCCTATCCTTCGGTCGCCGCGATGCGCGGCCCTTGATGATGCCAAGGAAACCTAGAGTCCCATTGGCGAGTCGGATTTCGCAACAGATATAGGTCGTCCTGGCCGTGGAATCGAGTTCGCCGAGCACCGATAGGTAGTGGTGCTCGGCTTGTTGAATGCTTCGGGTCACAGTTCAGGCGCCACGGAAATACCTGACAACAGCCCGAACAACGGGTGGCGCATAGAGAATCCGGCGATGCCCCAGCCCCTCGAAAGCACAAAGTGTCGCGTCTTCGCAGCTTTCGGTCATTTCCACAGCATTGTGAAACGATACCTCGTGATCGTCGCGTGAGTGCATGACGAGTGTCCGTTTTCTTACGATCCTCAAGAATCGATCAGTGCGGTATTCCCGCAACGGCATCCGTGCAACTCGCTCAAATTGGCGCTCAAACTGGCGACGCGCTGCAACCGATATCCCAATCCTTTTCGCAAACCTTTCGGTAACGCCTGAAAAATTATTGGGTGCCGAGATTAAACAATACCTGCTGAAACTAACCGGATGAGGTAGCGGGCCTGGGCCTGCTCCGGCCATTACAGCAGCCAGCGCTCCCATGGAGTGTGCAAGTATTCCATCGAAGGAACCAAAACGATCTGCGACGCATACGATAGCATGCGCACAGTCAATTAGATTAGTCCGATCGCCCCGGCTACGCCCGTGTGCAGGGCAATCGACGAGCACAACTCGAAATCCGCTTCGCCGCAACGGTTCGGCTAGACCCATCATGAAAGAAGATTCACTGGTCCAGCCGTGCACAACCAGGATACTGCCGCAGATTTCGTCGCCATCGGGCAATAATTCAAAAGTCGCGACCTCCCCGACATGAGTCATCTGCCGGGTCATATTCGCCCCGCGCAGATGGTGGCGCGCGCGGGCAACAAGAGTGGCATGGTCGGCCGTGCGGTATTCTGAGAAGCGCGGAACGCAAAACCTTCCAAAGACCAAATCCCCGGCCAACGCTGGTGCATGCCGGCTCAACAGGCCGAAATCGAGCTTGGGCGCCGAATGGCCGAGCGGAATGTAGTTCCCAGCCAAGGCCACACGCCCGTGCTTTCGAAGCGAACCACGCCGGCCGGTCATCAGATTAACCTCTTCGACCGCATGCTGACGTGCCCTTCGCGACCAACAACAATGTGGTCGTGCACAGTAACGCCCAATGGACGGCCTGCCTCGATAATCTGCCGTGTCATATCGATATCGGCTTTCGATGGGGTCGGGTCTCCGGAAGGATGATTGTGGACCAGGATGATAGCCGTCGCTGACAACTCAAGTGCCCGCTTTACGACTTCCCGCACATATACGGGGGTATGGTCGACCGTCCCCTCACCCTGCACTTCATCGGCAATCAGCCGGTTCTTCTTGTCGAGGAAGAGAATTCGAAACAACTCACGGTGCTCGTAGGCCTGTGCTGCCCGAACATAGTCCAGAACCTGCGCCCATGACGACAATGCAGGCCGTGAGATGATTTGTGACTTCGTCAATCTCAGTGCAGCTGCACGGACCAACTTCAATTCCGCCACCACCGCATCGCCGACATCCTTGACTTCTTTCAATCGCTCTGCCGGCGCGTTGATGACCTCGGCAAACGATCCGAATCGAGCGATTAACCGCTTCGCGACATCCTTGGTGTCTTTGCGAGCGAAAGCCTTGAACAGTACGAGCTCCAATAGTTCGTAATCGGGCATGGCTTGGCCGCCATCGACAAGGAACCTTTCACGCAACCGCTTTCGGTGGCCGCTGTAAGAAGGTGCACTGGACTCAAGAAAAGTAGCTTGTTGGTGAAGCTCGCCGGATTCGGGCACAGTCGCACTGCCAGAAGTCGTATTCTCAGCTAGCCCGCCGGTTCGACGTCGAACCGGTTTTCGTTTTTCAGCCTCGGCCATCTATACCGGCCCCATTTGGAATAAATTCGCTGGCGCGGCGCCGTCCAGTTCATTGCGATCTCAAACCGCAACATAAGGGGGGTGGTGAAATCCCTTCGGCGAAAGTGTGAATACCTCACAGCCGTCCTCGGTCACACCGATCGAATGCTCAAACTGTGCCGACAGGTGCCGATCACGCGTCACAGCGGTCCAACCGTCAGGCAAGACTTTAACCGGCGCCCTACCCAGATAGATCATTGGCTCAATGGTAAAGATCATACCGGGCTTCAAAGGCACGCCCTCTCCTTCAACACCGTAGTGCAGGATATTCGGCCGCTCGTGAAAGCTGCGACCAAGCCCATGACCACAAAATTCTCGAACGACGCTGCAACGCTCCCCTTCTGCAAACTGCTGAATCGCCGCCCCTATATGGCCTGTCGTGTAGCCTGGCTTAACCGCAGCGATGCCGCGCATCAGTGCTTCGTACGTCACATCGATCAACCGTTCCGCCCTGCGCGGAACCTGACCGACAGTAAACATCCGGCTTGTATCACCATGCCAACCGTCGACGATCAGAGTCACATCGATGTTGACGATATCGCCCTCCCGCAACGGCTTGGGGCCGGGAATCCCATGACACACCA
>JAJFHK010000291.1 GCA_021775655.1 Filomicrobium sp.
GGGTACGTCAGTAACGGTTACCGACCGCGGATTGTACCTTCGCGGCGGCGCCTGTCAAAACAATGACGCGTTTAAGCGGGCTTTTGTTGGGGCCGGAAATTCGGCGTTCGCCGTACTTCCGGACACATCGGGATATCCAGCCACTTTTTTGTTTAAGTGCTTGGCGGCGGACATGCAAGTCTCACACAAGTCGATTGTGGACCGTGAAGGTTTGCTTGACTCTACGATCATCACGGATGGGCATTAACAAGTGGTTAACGCGGGTGCGGGACTGGCACAACAGGGCTGTAACAGAGTATCATGGGCCCGTGGGGAGGCTGGCGAGTTCGTGTGGTGGGAGCCGCTTCGGGGTATTGGACCGGTGCGGTTTGAATTTGTGACAGGGGTGACTTCGAAGCTTTGGGGACTGGAGTGGGCGGCATTTCGACCGGCATTGTTGCGCTGATCAGAGGGGGGGCCCTGGTTGGATCAGTGGTCATTGGCAGTGCGCTGCCGGTGCAAGCGGCTGTTATAGCGACTGATTCGGAAGTCTCAGGCGACAATGACCGCACGGATTTCACGATGACACTGTCGGAAGGGGTGACGGTTGAAGTCTTCACACTGGCCAATCCCTATAGAGTTATCCTCGACTTGCCCGATGTGACCTTCAGACTGCCCAAGAAGGCAGGGCAGAAGGGGAACGGGCTAATCAGTGCCTACCGGTACGGGTTATTTGCGGCTCGCAAGGCTCGTGTTGTTATCGACACAGTGTCACCGGTTAGTATCGAAAAGGCGGTGATGTCGCCGGCCGGGGCGGGTGCGGTCAAATTGCAGCTCTCGTTGGTGGCAATCGATGCGGCAAGTTTTGGTGCCGGCACCGGTGCCAGTCGGGCTTCGGGCAGGGCGAAGCAATCTTCCAAGAAGGCTACTGAATCTATTGCCGGGCGTGAGGCACGGCGCACCGGTCGGCCGGTGATCGTGATCGATCCGGGCCATGGCGGGGTCGATCCTGGAACTTTAGGTGCCAGCAATGTCTATGAGAAAGATGTTGTGCTGGCTGTTGCCCGTGAGTTTTTCAAGGAACTCAAGAAGTTAGACCGTTACGATGTGTCGATGACGCGCTCAGAGGATGTGTTCGTGTCTCTCGACGACAGACTTGAATTTTCTAGATCACGTTCGGCCGACCTGTTCTTGTCGCTGCACGCCGATGCAATCGCTGACAAACGCTATGTGTCGCAGGTTCGGGGGGCCACGGTCTATACGCTGTCCGACCGTGCTTCAGACGAAGCGGCGCGGCGAATGGCCGAAAAAGAGAACAGCGCTGATGCAATTGCCGGTCTGCCGAGCTTAAAAGATGAAGAAGAAGGCGGGGTTCGCGACATTTTGATCGATCTCGTCAAACGCGAGACGGCAAATTTTTCCATGGATCTGTCGAATTCACTCGTTGGTCGCCTCAAAAAAAGCACTCGCTTATCCAGAAAGCCTCAGCGAGCCGCTGCTTTTAAGGTTTTGCGGCAAACCGGAACCCCTTCGGTTCTGGTCGAACTGGGTTACCTCAGCAACGAGGACGACGAAAAACGGCTTAAATCCTCCGCCTGGCGTCAGAAAGTAGCGAAGTCTTTGGCCAAGGCGGTTGGCAGCTACTTCGACCGGCGTACGGCGCTGGCCCGTTAGCCGCGATTCCCACTAGCTGCAATTACTGCGGGCTAGCGGGATGCGTGAGCAGAATAAGTCAGAGTTGTCCAATCCTGGAGGTGGGATTGTGCGGAAGTGTACTGAAAACGACTGTTGCAAGGCGGTACCTCAGCCGCGAGATTGGCTGAGAATTCCATCCGAATTAACGAAAGCTCCTGAAACGATTGTTATTTCATGGGCGACAAGGTGCGACGACGTGATGCCACATTGCCGGCTAAGTTAGCAAAGGGCATGTGGGCGCGGGTTGCAGCGCAGCAAAAATTGCCGCCACCACGAACTATGAGACCCGTCATCCGGGCCGAGGGCTGATGAGAGCGCCGATTATTCCACCGCCGAAGCCGCCGAGAAAGCCCAAAAAGCGTCGGCAGCGCAGCATGTTGCTGAGCCTGCTCGGGTTTGGCTTTGCCGCATCGGTTGTGATCTTCGTGGTCGGATCGGCGGTCGCTGGCTATATGCTGATGCGCGCCTCCGAAGACCTGCCGAACTATGAAAAGCTTGCCGAATACCAGCCGCCGGTTATGACGCGTATTCATGCCAATGACGGTTCGCTTATCGCCGAATATGCGCGTGAGCGGCGGATCTTCGTGCCGATCAATACGGTTCCGAAGGTTGTCATCGAAGCATTTTTGTCGGCCGAAGACAGCCGGTTCTACGAACACGGCGGGCTTGATTTTCAAGGTATCGCACGCGCCGTCATCAAGATCGTTTCAGATAAGGTACAGGGGCGC
Organism: Filomicrobium sp.; assembly: GCA_021775655.1. Taxonomy (GTDB): domain Bacteria; phylum Pseudomonadota; class Alphaproteobacteria; order Rhizobiales; family Hyphomicrobiaceae; genus Filomicrobium. The sequence goes on from JAJFHK010000291.1 coordinate 2,403, forward strand.
AGATCGCGTGTCCAAGGTGCTTCGACGATCACTCAGCAGGTGGCGAAGAACTTCCTATTGACCAGCGACCGAACTCTCGATCGCAAGCTCAAGGAAGCGATCCTGGCAATCCGCATTGAGCGGACATTCTCTAAAGATAAGATCCTCGAACTTTACCTCAACGAAATCTACCTGGGGATCGGTTCGTACGGGGTTGCAGCTGCGAGCCTCAACTATTTCAGCAAGGAGCTGAAGGATCTGACGATCGAAGAGGCTGCATATCTGGCAGCCTTGCCGAAAGCGCCCAATAACTATCATCCGATAAAACACACTGAGAAAGCACTTGCCCGACGCAATTGGATCATCGGGCAGATGTATGACAACGGCTTTATTACGAAGGAAGTGGCCGAGGACGCGCGTGCGAAATCGCTTGAAGTCAAATTGCGCCGGTTTGGCGCGCAAACGTTTGCTGCCGACTTTTTTGCCGAGGAAGTGCGCAGGGCACTGCTTGCTCAATACGGTGAGGGCGACCTGTACGGTGGCGGCATGTCAGTCAGAACAACACTGCATCCGAAATACCAGCGATATGCGCGCAAGGCCCTGATAGATGGCCTCGTGCGATTCGATCGGCGCAAAGGTTGGCGTGGGCCGATCAGCAAGATTGATATTGCTGGTGATTGGGGCGTACCGCTGGCTCAGGCGGAAGCACCAGGCGATCTGCAACCTTGGCGACTCGGCGTCGTCTTGAGTGCGGATGAGCAAGAGGCCGTCGTCGGCTTGAAGCCGCGAAATTCTCCTGGCGGGCAGCTTGAAGAGAAGCGCGAAGCCGTGCGGCTCGGCCTCAAGCAGGTTGAATGGGCAAAACCGGTGGACGGTGGATCGAAACCGAAGTCGGTTGGGGAAGTACTGGCTGCCGGCGATGTTGTTTTCGTTGCACCTGACGATCCGCTTGACCCTACCGGTGTCTGGTCGCTTATGCAGATTCCCGAAGTTGGCGGCGGTATCGTTGCCATGGACCCGCACACGGGGCGCGTTTTGGCGAGCGTTGGAGGTTTGTCATTCGATCTCAGCCAGTTTGACCGCGCGATACAGGCCAAGCGCCAACCAGGATCCTCATTCAAGCCGATCGTCTACACAGCAGCGCTGGACAACGGCTACAAGCCGACATCGATCGTGCTTGACGCGCCGATCGAGATCGAACAGGGGCCGGGCCAGGATGTCTGGAAGCCTGAGAACTACAACAAGGATAAATCGTACGGGCCGACAACGCTTCGCATCGGCATTGAAAAATCGCGTAACCAGATGACCGTGCGATTGGCTCAGGACATGGGCATGCCGTTGATCACCGAGTATGCCAAGAGGTTTGGGATTTATGATGACCTGCTGCCGGTTTTGTCGATGTCACTGGGAGCTGGTGAAACAACGCTTTTGCGTATGGCGACCGCTTACGCAGTCCTGGCAAATGGCGGAAAGCGCGTTTATCCGACCCTGATCGACCGCATCCAGGACCGCTGGGGGCATACGATCTGGCGGCATGATCAGCGGCCGTGCGAGGGCTGTAAGGCAACCGAATGGCAAAATCAGCCGGAGCCTGATGTTCCCGACGACCGCAAACAGATTATCGACCCGCACTCGTCTTATCAGATGACGTCCATTCTGCAGGGTGTTGTGGAGCGGGGAACGGGGCGGAGCTTGAAGAAGCTTGGCATTCCGCTGGCTGGCAAGACAGGTACAACGAACGAAGAAAAGGATGCTTGGTTTGTTGGCTATTCGCCTGACCTCGTCGTCGGTGTTTTTGTTGGCTACGATACACCCAGGCCTATGGGTAAGGGCATGACCGGTGGGCAGTTGGCAGCGCCAATTTTCGGAGACTTCTTGAAAATGGCTCTTAAGGGCAAGCCGATTACACCGTTCAGGCAGCCGCCAGGGATAACCCTTGCAAGGGTCAACCTCAAGACGGGATTGAGGGCCGCACCAGGCGACAAACAGGCCATAATGGAAGCCTTCAAACCCTATGAAGAACCCGACGATGCTTATTCCATGGTCGGCGTTGGCGGAGATGATGAAAACATCGATGCGTATTCACCAGGCGCATCGGCGAGCAGCGCCGATCGGCGGCCCCCTCCGCGCAATTATGGCGGCGGCGGCGGCGGACTTTGGTAGCAAGCAATTGGCCGCAGGGCCGGGTCGCCATATGGCTTCGTGAAGAAATTCAGCTTCTTTACGGCGGCAAAATTTCCGCCCTTTCGTTTACAAGCCGGGGCTTCGAAACTATATCGACGAGCTAATCACCCTACAGGGAACTTAACGGCCGCGATCGCCGCTTTATGCGCGTTCTTTCGAACAGCTAGGATCGTGGCCCCTCTTCAACTGCCCGCAAGGAGCCGCGCATGCGCGCCGAGCCGCAAAAACACGTCGATTCCATCAAGGAGGCGATGGCCCTCCTAAGGAGGCATCTTTGACTGGGATACGGCCAAAGCACGCCTGGAAGAATTGGACGCGCAGGCAGAAGATCCCGATTTTTGGAGCGACCAGAAGAAGGCGCAAAAGGTTATGCGCGAGCGCCAGTCACTGGAACGCGCCATCAATAGCTATGAAAGCCTTGAGCGCGACCTTGATGATTGCGTGACGCTGATCGAGCTGGGTGAAGCTGAAGGCGACGATGCGAGCATATCGGAGGGCGAAGAGCAGCTTGCTAAACTCGAGCAAGATGCGCAGCGCCGCTCGGTGCAGGCGCTTCTATCAGGCGAAGCCGATGGAAACGATGCGTTTGTCGAGGTTCACGCCGGCGCCGGTGGTACCGAAAGCCAGGACTGGGCACAAATGCTGGCACGGATGTATTCACGGTGGGCGGAAAAGGCGGGCTACCGAGTCAGCCTTATTGAAGAGAGTGCTGGGGAAGAGGCCGGAATCAAATCGGCAACGTTGGAGATCAAAGGCGAAGACGCCTACGGCTGGCTGAAGACGGAATCGGGGGTACACCGGCTGGTGCGCATCTCACCTTACGATTCCAACGCGCGCCGGCATACAAGCTTTGCTTCGGTATGGGTGTTTCCGGTCATCGACGACAATATCGAGATTGAGGTCAATGAAAGTGAGTGCCGGATAGATACCTACCGGGCATCAGGTGCTGGCGGCCAGCACGTCAATACGACTGACTCGGCAGTGCGTATCACCCACATTCCGACAGGAATTGCTGTCGCAAGCCAACAAGAGCGTTCGCAGATCAAGAACCGGGCGATAGCGTGGGGTATGCTGAAGTCGCGGCTTTATGAATTGGAGCTTAAAAAGCGCGAGGAGAAAGCCAACGCGGAGGCAGCCTCGAAAACCGAGATCGGCTGGGGGCATCAGATCCGCTCCTATGTCCTGCAACCCTATCAGATGGTCAAGGATTTGCGGACTGGTTCACAAAGCACGGATCCACAAGGCGTGCTTGACGGTGATATCGATCAATTCATCGAAGCGGCCCTTGCACAGCGCGTAACGGGGGCGACGGTCGAAATCGAGGATGTGGAGTAAGGGACGTTATTGGGCCAGAAATTGGGGGTGTCAGGCTGCTTCATTACGCTGGAGGCGGAGTGTTGAGCTAAAGCGGCATATGCGCCTAGACTTGACTTAGTCCACCGTAACGCCTGGGTGAGCCGCATGACCGAGAACCCTACCTTTGACTTTTCCTTGCTGACGCAAGGCAACATCCAAATCAAAAAGTTCGCAGCGGACGAGAAGATTTTCCTGGCTGGCGAAGGTGGTTCGGAAATGTACATCGTCCGCTCAGGGAAGGTTGCGATCAGGGCTGGCGGGATGATCGTTGAGAGCGTTGGTCCTGGTGGGCTGTTTGGCGAGATGGCGCTGATCGACGGGAGCCCGCGTTCGGCAACGGCGGAAGCTGCTGAGGACAGTGAAATAGCCGTCCTTGAACAGCCGGGCTTTCTCGGCCTCATCCAACAGTATCCGAAGTTTGCGCTGACGGTGATGCAACTCATGGCGCGCCGTATCCGGCGGACGAACGAGAGCCTTTGAACTTTCGCAGGCTTGCTCGACGTTGGTATCGCGTTCGTGGTAGCAGGCAGCTTCCATTGAAACGAGCATTCTTTGCAGTATGACGCTGACCATTCCCAGAACCTACGACTTGATCGAAGCGACAGGCTTTCCTGGCTACGAGCTTCTGGATTCCGGTGCGGGTCGCAAGCTTGAACGGTTTGGCGACATCATCGTCGACCGGCCTGAGATGCAAGCATTGTGGCAAAGACGCCTCTTGGCGGATCGATGGACGCAGGCGCACGCCGTATTTTCAGCTACGTCAGATGACGAAGACAAGGGTAAGTGGCGCATTGACCGGGCAGTTCCGGAAAGCTGGCCGGTGCAGGTTGAGGACGTGACGATGTTGTGCCGGCTGCAGGGCCTGTGGCACCTGGGGCTCTTTCCCGAGCAGATGCCGCATTGGCAATGGATGTTGGAGCAGATCAGGTCGGCCAAGGCTGCAGGAGTCGAACGCCCACGCGTTCTGAACTTGTTCGGCTATACGGGAGCAGCCTCATTGTTGGCGGCTGCAGCAGGCGCAGAAGTCGTTCACGTCGACGCTTCGAAAAAGGCTATCCAATGGGCCCGCGAGAACCAAGCCACATCGAAGCTCGATGCTGCACCAATCCGCTGGATGTTGGATGATGCGCGCAAGTTTACAGCTCGCGAAGTGCGCCGCGGCCGCGACTATCATGTGCTTCTTGTCGATCCGCCGAAGTTCGGGCGCGGGCCCAAGAACGAAACGTGGGATTTATTCGCTGACCTACCTGCACTTATGGAGGACTGCGCAGCGCTTGTTGCCGACCAGCATGCTGTGGTGGTGTTAACAGTCTACGCGATCCGCGCTTCGGGTATGGCGTTTGCGGAGTTGGTCGCCGAAAAGATGGCAAGGGCAGGCGGCAAGCTGCACGTTGGCGAATTGGCGATCCGCTCCAAAGGTGGCCAGGCGATGGTGCCAACGTCGCTATTCGTGCGGTGGACGTCCAATGCGTGATGTCCGGCGCCCAGGCTCCAGGCCACAACCTGCCAGTCTATCTCAGGCGAAGCCGATTTCGAGTTTACAGAATAACCGTGTGAAGGCGATCCGTGCGCTTGAGATGCGCAAAGTGCGCCGCGCAACAGGTCTGTTCGTTGCCGAGGGGGCGTCTGTTCTTATCAGCGCGCGCGAGGCGGGCTGGCAACCACAAACGGTGATCTTCGAGCCAAACGGCGGGGAAAGCCCAACGGTTCGCACATTGGTCAACGGGGCATTGCGGGAGGGCACTGAGGTGCTTGAGGTGACTGCCTCAGTCCTTGCGAAACTTGCCTCCAAGGACAACCCGCAGGCCGTGCTTGGTGTGTTTCAGCAGCGCTGGGCAGATGCACCGTCTCCGGCGGGGGTTGATGTGAAGGACGTGTGGCTGGTTCTTGAAGAAGTTCGAGATCCTGGAAATCTTGGAACAATTCTTCGAACAGTCGATGCGGTCGGTGCGAGTGGTGTGATCCTAATTGGCAATTGTTGCGACCCGTATTCGCGTGAGTGCGTCCGGGCGACGATGGGGTCGATTTTCGCAGTGCCGATTGTGCGAATGTCACGCGATGATTTTCTGATGTGGCGTGCGGACTGGCCTGGCGATGTTGTTGGGCTGCACTTGAAGGGGGCGGAAGATTTCCGCACCGCACAGTATGAACCGCCGGTTCTTGTTGTTATGGGCAGCGAGGGGCCGGGCCTTTCGGAAGAATTGACGGCGGTTTGCTCGCGAAGAATTAAAATTCCGATGTCCGGGCAGCTAGACTCGTTGAACCTGGCCGTCGCAACAGCTTTGACGCTCTACCAGATCCGCAGCCCTCACCTCAGTTTGTGAAAGTTAGCGACAGATGCGCATCGAATATCACCGAACGCTGATCGCGGATCACATTCGCAACCGCGTTCTGCACGATGCGTTGAGTGCAGTCATCGAGCCGGGGTGTACCGTCGTGGCGGACATCGGTGCCGGGACTGGGCTGCTCGGGTTGATGGCGGCGCGGCTAGGGGCCAAGGAAGTATTCTTTTACGAGGCTGCAGAAGTGGCAGGTGTCGCTGAAGAGGTAATTTCTGCGAGCGGATTTCAGAACTGCTTTGTCATGCCGTGCCATTCAACGGAGATGGCGGATGCGCCGCAGGTCGATGTGATCATCTCCGAAACACTCGGCAACTACGCGTTTGAAGAAGACATCATCGCGACGCTGAGTGATGCACGGATGCGGTTTCTCAAGCCGGGCGGTGTCATGCTGCCAAGAACGGTGACCCAGTTTGCAGCGCCGGTTATTGCATCTCGCCTCGACAGCGAATTGCGAGTCTGGGGGAAAACGGGAGAGACCTATGGTCTCGATCTTTCGTTGCCACAGATCATGAGTCTCAATAACGCGTATGTCCGGCGAATCGCGGCTGATGAATTGCTGCCGGAGTCGGTGCAGCAATTGGATCGAGTGGAT
>JAJFHK010000292.1 GCA_021775655.1 Filomicrobium sp.
CGAAGAGTTCGGAACGGATTTTCGGGGCGGCAGTCATAGGGCTCGCTTCGAGATATATTGCAGCTGTGGGTAACGCGTCAGCTCGAATAGCATTGGCTTACCCATTGGCCAATCTCAGAACGGGCAAAACCCTTAAAAGTCGAAGGTTTGGTGCAGGTATACCAGCGGGCTTGAATTCCACTGGGACTTGCGCCATAAGACGTGCCTCACGCGCTGCCACAACCCATGCGGCGTGATGATCAAGCGGATGTAGCTCAGGGGTAGAGCATCACCTTGCCAAGGTGAGGGTCGCGCGTTCGAATCGCGTCATCCGCTCCAAATCATCTGATAAATTTAGAACCGAATATTGTCAGCTGGCTGTGGTGGCGACGCGGTTTTGCGTCACTTCCTCGACTGGCTCGTGCCTTACTGGCGATTCTGCGCGGGCCGGGGCAGCGGCCATTCGTTCGAGGACCTCAGCGCTCAGCGCTTTAATCGCCTTGCCAACTGAGCCTGGATACTTTGCTCCGTATGAGCGGTGCTCGGATTGGAAGCGGGCGGCTTCCTGCAGGGAATTGACGCGCGGGACGACGGCTTCAAAGCAACGGTTCTCGGGATTGGTCTTGAGCCACTTTATGTATTCGCCGTCGGTCTCCGAGGCCAGATCGCGCATGTTGATCATAACACCGAGATTTTCGGCGAAACCCATTTCCGGATTGAGAGACTTGAAGCGTCGAAAGACTTCCAAGCCGCAGACGGAAACGTAATCGGCTTTGGTCGGCGAGATGTGGAAATCGGCTTCGCGCAGCCAGCTTTCCGTCAGCACGGAAAGACCAGGTGGGCAATCGATCAAAATTATATCGAATACGTCACGGACAGCGTCGAGGGTCTCGGCAATCGATGACCGTAAGCGGCCATGGGCGCCTTCCTTGGAAACTTCGCGCTCAAACAGCGTGAGCTGCATATCGCTAGGCATCAGATAGACAGACCGGGCGTCATCGATATCGGATACATCGCGAATGACGAAGTCCGACCACTTGGCTTCATCTTCGCGCAACACGCGAGCAACGAGGAAATCAACGATCGTCAGGCCTTCGCGCTGGAGACGGTACAAATCGTTCACCGTCATCAGCATATTGGAAGCTGTTGCCTGTGCGTCGGAATCGATGACAAGCACGTTCTTGCGATGTTCAGCAGCCAGAGTCTCGGCAAGTGCCAGCACAAGGGTCGACTTGCCGACACCGCCCTTTGTGTTCATCACCGCTATGGTGTTTCTCATCTCGCCCGTATCCCCCTGATCCCTATCACCGTCGCGCTTCGCGAATGGAAAATCGCTGTACGCTGCAGGGTTGGATGATGCACTCCCTGCTTCGCGCGGCGCTGACCGTCATTCAATTGCGTGGGGAATATGGCAGGCTCGGGGTCAGAGAGGAAAGCTTATCGATAAAGTTGCTCATATACTTCGGCCCACAATTCGCTTGCGCAAAGCTGAGCAGGCCAAGACTTGTGGCCTTTCGACCCGCTAGCTCAACGCCGCACATGCCATGTCGACATGGTTGGTGAGCCACCAGAAATTCGGCGCGGGTTAGCCTGCAAGGACGAAAAAGCGAGCAAAGCCGGTGCCTTGCTCCCTTAGACACCGTAATTCAGAATGCAGAACGTCAGTGCCGTGCGCGAACCCAGTGGGTGCGGCCGGAGTTGACGCGCACGTGCTCGCGGCGGGTTTCAACGACGGCAGGATGTTCGACAACGCGGCGTTGGCCTGGTTTCACAACAACGGATCGGCGCACGGTGCGATAAACTGCAGGGGCGTGGATTTTTCGAACTGAAGCTTCGCGCACCATGACTTTACGGGCAACTGATCCATAAACGGCTGGCAGCTTGCGGGCGACGCGTCGAGCGGGATGGACGACAACCTGCCGGGCAACGCGACGCGTAACGGCCGGCACACGAACCTTGCACATCTTCTCGCCACGGAAGAGACCATGTCGGCGCTCCCATCGCGTCGTGGCAGGTCGGACGACGACTGTTTCGTAAACTGTCCGCGTAACCGCGGGGACGTGGCGGTAAACGGTTCGGGCCGGACGCATCTCGATCCGGCGATAAACCGTGCGGCTTACGGCTGGAACATGAACATGGCGGGTGCTCGCAGGACGGACCATGACTCGTTCATTGCGGTAGCCCATGACCGGCGGCGTATGGATGACTTCGCGGCGCGCAGGTCGGACCACAACCTTGCGCTCTACCATGCGAAATTGCGCGGGTGTACGTACCTTTTTGTAGCACTCGACGGCGCGGTGACAGCCCCGGTCGAATGCCGAAGCTGGAAATGACAACAAGACGGCCAGGGCCAATGCAGCGCCGCTCAACACATGGGTATTCATAAGGCACACACTCCAATACTCGGCAGTGTCCAAGCACTCGGACCCGCGAAATCAGCTAGCTTTCAAATGGTGCCTTCCGGCGCGAACCGCCGTGTTTCGCCGTCTTCACGACGCTATCGTGCCGGAGACCCCGCCGCACACAAACTATTGGTCATGATGCCCAGGCTGAAGTCATACGTCGTTATGTGGTAAACTGATCTAGCGGAAACGTCAGTAATCGGGACGGCATCCGTTGCAGGGTCTAGATTAGCTACAATCTCTAGATCACGTTGTCCTTTTCAGCCTAGTTCCTTTACGAAGGTGCAACTTTCAAATTGCGAGAGGGTTTGGAGTCGTGTTTGGAGTCGGCGCTTCTTATACATTTGGGTGGTGCATACGCTTACTGCTGGTCGTAAGCCCTCTTGGCCTCGGCGGCTGTTGGGGTGGAGAGTTGGCTCGCAAGGATCGTGATGTCCGAGCAAGCTGGGCCGCGCTGAAGGCTGCCGACGGTATCGCCATCGCTGTCGCCGACAGGTTAGAGGCGACTTGGCGCCGTTCCCCACAAACCCGCCCTACTGGAAATCGGTTTGCGGTGCTGAATCGCATGAACAAGGCGTATCGATTCGATCTTGGTGACGCTAGGCAAGTTGCAAGATATGGTGCCGCCCGCACACAGCTGCTGGCCCACTTGAAACAAACCGCCGAAACTCTAGCGTCTCCGACTTCGGCTGGACTTGCCTGGAAACTTAGAGGTTTGCGAAGGGCGTGTATTGCAGCGCTGCTTCGCTCGGATGGTGCGCTGCGGGCTTATAACGTGTCGGCGCAGGCCTACAATCGCACACTTGGCAAATTTGGCCACAACCTCTCGAAAGCCCTCTTATTCCCTGGACGGCGTCAGTTCGCGCTGCTTGCAGACGAATAACTCGCGATTTAATTGTCCGGAAAACGCAACGCAATAACATAACGCATCTTATGGAATAACGTTACATCTATCAGATTGCCTTATGTATCGATTTTTGAAATACGATTTCACCTACTCCACCTTCATAGCTATATCACCGATTAGCGGACGATAGCGTCCGATTTTACCAGGAGGAAATCGCATGAAAGTTTGGAGCAAGCCGCAGGTTCGTGAGCAGGAAGTTGGTCTTGAAGTCACCAGCTATCTCCCAGCTGAAATCGACATCATCTAATTCTTCTTTTGGATCGGTTCTCGCTTTTGAGAACTTGAGCCAGGAAATTACGGCGGTTCGACCCCAACGGGCGGACCGCCGTTTTCTTTTGGACCCTTCCTGTTTGACCAAGACCCGGCAGGCCGGTGTTGGCGTCGATAGCCATCGCGATCGTTTTTGGCTTGCAACTTTTCAAATCGTGCAGGATTTCGTCGTGCCTTTCGCGCCTACTCATTCCGCAAAATCGTGGCGCGCTTGTTGAAATGAAATAACATAACGAAACTTATGGAATAACGTTACATCGATCAGCCTGCCTTATTACCAAACTTTAGAAATTCGATTTTACGGGGCATGGGGACGGAACTATAACATCAAGCAACGGATGACAGTGTCCGATCAACCCAAGGAGAAAATTCCATGAAAGTT
>JAJFHK010000293.1 GCA_021775655.1 Filomicrobium sp.
CTTGATGCTACCTGCCCCGCGCGCGGATAGGAGATCTTTCGCGTAAGCCAGCGTGCGTCCAGAATCGAGAACGTCGTCGACAAGAAGGATATCGCGTCCCGCTACATCGATGGCAACGTCTCGGAGAATATCTACCGTGCCCGAAGAGACGGTACTTTTACCGTAGCTCGACAAGGTTATAAAATCGACTTCCGGTTCCATGCCCACCTGATGCAGAGCGCGAATCAAATCGGCTGCAAAAACAAAACTGCCCTTCAGGATGGCGATAACGGCTAGGCGTTCAAGGCCCAATTGCGAGATTTCCCCGGCTAGTCCTGTTAGGCGTTCAGAAATCTGTTCTGCGGTGTATATGACTTCGATATCCGATCGAGGATGACCCATGGTCGACTGCTTCTCTTTTTGTTTGACGTTTTTTGACTTTGCCCACTCCAATAGGATTTTGCCATTCGACAGGCATGGATGATCATCGGCAGGCCGCTTCGGAGGTTCAAGAATCTAGATAGACTAACGTTGAAATACGGCACTCTTGCAATGGTCCTTGCATCTATTGGCGGTGACCGGTCGGCAGAAGCTGCGGCGAGGTGCAGCACTTTAACGTGTGAAGGAGCGCCCATCGCGCTGCCACATTACTCCCTGATTGATCATATTGCGGGCATCCAGCATAAAGCGGCAGAATGCCAACTGTGAATAACGGCTGGTTGTGTCGCTCGAAACTCTTGCGTGCGGCCGTGCCATCTGGACTAACAACCTAGATTTGAACGGAATAGAACATAATTCCGAAGGACTGGAATAACCCGTGATCAGCCTGAACAATGTTGCCCTGCGCTATGATCGGGGCCCGGAAATCTTGACTCACGTCGACTTTCAGCTTCGACCAGGATCATTTCACTTCCTGACCGGACCGTCGGGCGCCGGCAAGACGTCGCTGTTGCGCCTTCTATTCATGACGCTGCATCCAACCGGTGGGCAGATCCATTTATTCAACCACGATGTCAGCAACATCACGACGGCCAAGCGGGCTCAATTGCGCCGCCGCATCGGAATCGTGTTTCAGGACTTCCGCCTGCTCGATCATCTGACCACCTGGGAAAACGTTGCCTTGCCGCTTCGTGTCGTTGGGAAGAATCTTTCCGACTACCGCGAGGATGTTACCGATCTGTTGCAGTGGGTCGGCCTTGGCGACCGCATGCATGCCTATCCTTCTGTGCTGTCTGGCGGTGAAAAGCAACGCGCGGCGATTGCGAGAGCCGTCATCGGCAAGCCGGAACTGCTGCTTGCCGATGAGCCGACCGGTAACGTCGACCCGCAGATGGCACGAAGGCTGCTTCGCTTGTTCGTCGAACTAAACAGGCTCGGCACGTCCGTTGTCATCGCTACCCATGACCATCAGTTGATGCGCCAATACAAGGCGCCGCGTCTGGAACTACACGAAGGTGACGTGAAGATCGTTTGAGTTGGAAAGGAGCCAGTAGCAATCTACTTGGCGCCTGCGAAAGCTATTGATTTCTGGAGCTGAACTTGGCATCGCAATACGGCAACGAGCCCTACGACGATATCGACGAGACGCGTACCGGACCGTCGACAGCTCGGCGCGACCTGTTTGCACCAGCGCGTGAGGATCGTCGCGAGTCCGGGGGATCGCACAGTCCCGTCGTGCCACCTGGGTCGGTCACGGGCCGGTCGCTGACACTTGTGATCTCGATCATGTGCTTTCTTGCCTGCCTGACCGCCGGCGCAGTGTACATGATCAACCAGTCCGCGGATGCCTGGCTCAGAGATGTTGCCAGCGAGGTCTCGGTGCAAGTTCTTCCTCGCGATGGTACGGACATGGAGAAGACGCTAGGCGAAGTTGCGGATTTTCTAACGCGCCAGCCAGGGGTCGAGACAACAAACACGCTGAGCGCACAGACTTCGCTCGAATTGCTCGAACCCTGGCTTGGTCAATCCGACGCGCTGGAGTCGCTGCCATTGCCGCGGCTCATCGCCGTGCAACTTCGCCGCGAAGCGCCACCAAACTTTGAATCCCTATCGAAGGAGTTGACCGAGAAGTTCCCAGGGGTCTCGCTTGACGATCATCGCCAGTGGCAGCGACAGATCAAAACCGTGACTCGATCGCTGGCTCTTGGAGGAATTGCAATCCTGCTTCTGGTGGCGGCGGCGACGACGGCCATCATCGTTTCGGCAACCCGCAGCGCCATGGCATCGAACCGGGAAATCGTAGAAGTGTTGCATTTTGTGGGAGCGACAGACGGCTTTATCGCACGAGAATTCGAAAAGCACTTTCTGACCCTGGGCATTCGTGCAGGGCTGATCGGGGCGGCAAGTGCGATGTTCGTGTTTCTAGCAATACCTATCGTAACGTGGTTACTGGGCGGTGGATCGATGACCGGGATCGAATTCAATAGATTGATCGGGACTGGAACGCTGGACCTTGCGGGCTACGTCTTATTGGGGATTGTCGTGATTGTGATTGCAGCGTTGTGCATGCTTACATCGCGCTTCGGCGTTTACCGCATTTTGAACACCAGCTCGGACTGACTGCGGCCAAGGGCGACGGGTGGCCACCTGCGTGCTAAAGCGATATGTGAACTTTCTAGAACTAAGTTGCGCAGGCCTAAAGACAATCTTGGCTTGATCAAGACGCGGTTGCGCAGGTTGTTGGTTTTATCCTTTCGCCGCCTGATTTATGTTGGAGTAAACCCGAAGAAGCCAACCCCAAAACATCGAGCCATGAAGCATCATTTCAATTGGTTTATCGGTAGCGCTGCGGTCGTGTTCTGGATCTTTGCCTTCGGGTTCATCCTGTTCGCGATTGATGTTATGCGCGCGCCGGACAACACAGGCAGAGAAGCGGATGGCATCGTTGTCTTGACGGGCGGGCAGTTGCGCATAGAGGCCGGGCTCGAACTTCTCGAGAAGGGGCTTGCAAAGCGGCTCTTGATCACAGGGGTTAACCGGCAAACGACAAAAGCGGCAATTGCCCGCATCGCGGGTGTAGATTCAAAGTATCTCAACTGTTGCGTAGATCTGGGCTACGAAGCACTCAACACCAAGGGCAACGCCGACGAGGCCAGTGCCTGGGCACATCGGCAAGACTTCAATTCGTTGATCGTCGTCACCGCCAGCTACCACATGCCACGCAGCCTGATGGAACTTCGCGGGCGAATGCCAGATATCGAGATCATTCCCCACCCTGTTGTTCCCAGGGGCTTTAGAGACAGTGCCTGGTGGCTCGATCTGGGTACTTCGCGCGTACTTTTGACGGAATACCTAAAACTTTTCCCGGCTGCGATTCGACTGGTTGCATCGCGCGCGTTTTCAAGCGAGACCAGTCCGTCCGGCAACAGCGCAGCCGCCCGCTCCACCGGAACGATGTAAGCCGATCTCTATCCGGGAGCACCGATGGTTCGCTCGCTCATATTCGTCGTCGTCTTTTATATCAACACAGCCGTCTTCCTGCTTTTTGGTTCTCCACTTCTGTTCGGCCCACGAAGTTGGGCCATGGCCGGTCTGAGAGCGCATGCCCGCGCTTCGCTGTGGTGGTTGCGGTTTATCGTGGGAACGCGAATGGAGGTGAGGGGGGTGGAGAACCTACCCGAAGGTTCCGCACTGATCGCCGCCAAGCACCAATCGGCATGGGATACGTTTGCGCTAATTCCGCTGTTCAGAGACCCGGCAATGGTTATGAAAGCGGAACTGGGTGGAATCCCCTTTTACGGCTGGTTTGCGCGCAAGTTCGAGCACATCCTTGTTCGCCGCGAAAAGGCGGCTGCCGCACTTCGCCAGATGAACTCGGATGCGCGTGATCGGGCAAGCCAGAACAGAGATATTGTTATTTTTCCTGAAGGCACGCGTAGACCGCCGGGGGCGCCGCCCGATTACAAGTCAGGCGTACTGGCCCTTTATGATGGACTGGAGCGACCTTGCGTGCCGGTGGCGCTGAATTCGGGGATGTTTTGGGCGCGCAAGTCGCTGGTCAGGCGTCCGGGCACAATCGTCGTCGAAATCCTTGAGCCGATCCCGCCCGGCCTTCCACGCGCCGATTTCCGCAATTTGCTGATCGAGAGGATCGAAACCGCCACGGAGAAGCTGCGGCTGGAGGCTCTGGAGGAATTCGGCGAGTCCCAGATTGTAAGCCAAGTTCCACCTCCACCCGCCTAAGAACAAACTTAGAATTTATAGGGAACATTAGTTGACTATTGGCGTGGCGGACGGCATATTCTTGTGCATATGGCAGGCTCCGAAGATCTGGGCCTGACCAGCACACAATGAGCCACAGCGGACGAAGCAGAAATGCTGCCCATCGCGGAAGAAATCTGGAACCTGAAGTACCGCCTGCGTGAAGCGGACGGCCGCTCAATAGATGCGTCCATCGACGGAACGTTTGCGCGCGTTGCCCGCGCAGCGGCTTCCGCAGAACCCGGTGGCAAGGGCGAACGGAATAAGTGGGCGGAAAAATTCCATGTGGCGATGGCCGATTTCGGGTTCCTGCCCGGCGGGCGCATCCTTGCTGGAGCAGGCGCGAAGCGCAAAGTCACGTTGTTCAACTGCTTCGTTATGGGTGCCGTGCCCGATGACCTGAGCGGCATCTTCAAAGAGGTTCGCAAGGCGGCCCTCACCATGCAGATGGGCGGTGGCATCGGCATCGATTTTTCGACACTGCGTCCACGCGGAGCACTTGTTCACAGTATCGGAGCGGATGCCTCCGGCCCGGTCAGCTTCATGGACGTGTGGAATGCGATGTGCCGCACGATCATGTCAGCGGGAGCGCGGCGCGGTGCGATGATGGCGACGCTGCGTGCCGATCACCCCGACATCGATGAATTTATCGACGCCAAGAATACGGCCAGCAAGTTGACCAATTTCAATCTGTCCGTGCTCGTTCCGGACGCGCTGATGGATGCTGTCGCCAATGACGGCAGCTGGGATCTCGTATTCGAAAGCAGGGTCTACCGAACTATCAAGGCACGCGATCTGTGGGAACGGATCATGCGGGCGACGTACGCGTCTTCAGAGCCAGGTGTGATTTTCATCGACAGGATCAACGCGGCAAATAACCTTTCCTACTGCGAGACAATTAACGCGACTAACCCGTGTGGCGAGCAGCCGTTGCCGCCCTACGGGGCCTGCCTGCTTGGCGCGCTCAACCTTACGGCATTCGTGCGAAATCCCTTCACGGCTCGCGCCTCTTTCGACATTGAGGCGTTGGCGGAGAGGGCCGCGATTGCTGTCAGGCTTCTTGACGATGTCATCGACGTGTCGGCGTATCCGCTCAAGCGGCAGAAGAAAGAAGCGTTGTCGAAGCGGCGTATGGGTCTAGGCGTCACAGGCCTAGCTGATGCGCTCATCATGTGCGGAGAAATCTATGGCAGCCCTGAAGCCGTCAAGTCGGCAGAAGAATGGATGCGGACAATCCAGGAGAGTGCGTACCTAACGAGTAGCGAGCTTGCTGCCGAAAAAGGTTCTTTCCCTCTGTTCAAACGCGACGAGATTCTTGCGTCACCGATGATCGCGAGACTGAGCCCTGACGTCGCCAAGGCAATTTCCGAGAACGGACTTCGTAACGGCTGCCTGACGACAATCGCTCCGACCGGTACGATCTCGCTTCTTGAAGGAAACGTCTCAAGCGGCATCGAACCGGTTTTCGA
>JAJFHK010000294.1 GCA_021775655.1 Filomicrobium sp.
TGCGACGATTGGATAGGGAACCTTGCGGCGGCCGGCGCGATGGAGTTCGCGCGTTTTCACGACCTGAGAGAGTTCGCGACGGATAGCGTCTATCCGGTTTTGCAGCATGCGCCGGTCAAGCTCGATTTGTGCTTCACCTGGGCCGCCAACGAAGCTGGCACCGCCACCGCCACCTCCGCGTTGGCGCTCGAGGTGGGTCCAGGCCCTCACGAGCCGACCCTTCTGATAGGACAGATGGGCAAGCTCTACCTGCAGGCGGCCTTCGCGTGTACGGGCCCGTTCTCCGAAAATTTCAAGGATGAGACCCGTTCGGTCTAAGACCTTGCACTTCCAAGCCATCTCCAAATTGCGCTGCTGGACCGGGCTGATCGCGTGGTCGATGACGACAAGGTCGGCTTCGTTGTCGCTCACGAGATGGCCGAGCTCCTCGACCTTTCCGGTGCCGAACAGCGTTCCCGGTTTGGGAGATGCGACATTGACGGTTCTGGCTTCGCAAATTTCAAGTTCGATGGCTCGGGCCAGGCCCACGGCTTCTTCGAGACGCTCATCGGGTGAATGATTTGCAATATTGCCGCTTGAGGCAGCACCTGCGCCGGTCCGCGTAAGAATGGGTACCAGGACAACGGCACGGGAGAGTGTGGCCGAACGCTTCATTTCCATTGAAGCGCTCGGGACGTGCTTTTCGTCCTTGCCGGCGATTGGCTTGTCTATGGTGTTGCCTACTCTAGTTATTAACTATTCCGTCGTGTCTTCGCCGGTTTCGTCCATGAGGTTCACAGGCGCGCCGGGCATGATCGTCGAGATGGCGTGTTTGTAAACGAGTTGGGAATGACCATCGCGGCGGAGAAGTACGCAGAAATTGTCGAACCAAGTGACAATCCCCTGCAGTTTAACGCCATTTATGAGGAATATTGTCAGCGGCGTCTTTTGTTTGCGTACATGATTGAGAAACGTGTCTTGGAGACTTTGTGCTTTTTCTGACGGCATGTGGCTTTTTCCGCTTATTATTGTTGTCAGTTCCAGGTCGTTGAGCCTGGAGCATTACGCTCATGCGAAGGCAGTCTAAACGAGCTCTGACAGAATATCAGCACCCTTCTTCGAGATTAAACCCCCCGCTGCAATAATTCGCGATGGACGTTCGTCTGTGACAGTTGGGTCTCGCCTGCTGAGTGCTCAGTGAATAGGCATATGTTCTGCAACCCTGTGGAAAGCTTCGCGCAGGGCCTGAGCTTGAGGGCCAGGAATACCGGACCCAACAATATTGCCGTCGATTTTGACGATGGGCATTACGGTGCCGCTGGCTGATGTCGCAAATGCTTCACATGCCGCATACGCTTCTGGAACAGTGAAGGGTTCCAGCTCTACTTTCAGTCCGATGGTGGCGGCAACGTCGATTGCGGTAAGGCGGGTGACGCCGGGCAAGAGGGCTGAAGTCAAGCTTCGCGTTTGCAGGTGGCCTGCTCCATTGACGATCCAAGCGTTGCTGGATGCACCTTCGGTGATGAAGCCATTTCCGTCGACGAGCCATGCTTCGTCGGCGCCTTCAGCTAGCGCTTGCTCCTTGGCTAAAACCGCAGGGAGCAGCATAACGGTTTTGATATCGCAGCGGCCCCAACGAATGTCGGGCATCGTTATGACACCAATTCCTTTGTCGGCTCTCGCGTCTCGTATAGAACGCGAAATTGGCCGGGCGAGGCATACGAATGTCGGCACCAGCTGCTTGCCGGAAAACGTGAAGTCACGTGGAGAGCCGCCACGGCTTATCTGCATGTAGACTTGTCCATCGCTTACCCGATTGCGTCGGACAACCTCAGCGATGATGTGCAGCATGGCCGCCCGCGACATTGGCGCTGGCATCGCGAGTTCGGTAAGAGAACGTTGCAGCCGGTCAAGGTGGCGGGTTGCATCCACCAGCCTGCAGCCGGCAACTTCCATGACTTCGTAGATGGCATCGGCGAATTGAAATCCGCGGTCTTCGACGTGGACGTTGGCATCCCCATAGGGGAGATAGCGTCCATTGACGTACACGACCCGCGTCATGTGATCTCCCGTTTGCGGCGCCGTTTTATCACCGATCAGAAGTAGTCAGGTCTGACGCGGAACATCTGTTCGACTTCCTTAATGTAGTCGTTGTGGACGAACAGGATAACACGGTCCTTGATTTCGAGTTCGGTTTCGCCGGTTGGTCGCAGCACCTTACCATTGCGCACGACGGCGCCAAATCGAACGCCATCTGTAAGCTTTATTTCCGCAAGTGGTTTTTCAAGAATAGCAGCGGTCTCGAGGACTTCCGCCTCGATGATTTCACCGGCGCCGTTATGTATCGAATGAACACCGCGGATACGCCCTCGGCGAACGTGTTGCAGAACACGGCTGACGGTAACCGAGCGGGGATTGATCTGGGCATCGATTCCCAGCGAGCGGATCATGCCGGTGTAGTTGGCTGAGTTAATGAGAGCCAGACTCGAAGCGCAACCAAGCTGTTTGGAAAGCGCTGCGGTCAGCAAGTTGGCCTGCTCGTCGTTGGTCACGGCGACAAGGGTATCAGCGGAGCCGATATCGGCTTCACGCAGCATATCTTCGTTCAGCGCCGAACCGTGCAGAACGACGACGCGGTCGAGTTGTTCAGCGATCTGTACTGCCCGGTCTCTGGATCGTTCGATGACTTTGACGCGGGCGTTGGGCTGCAGTTGCTCCAGCGACTTGGCGAGGTAGAGGCCTATATTGCCTCCGCCCGCGATCACGATCCGCCGGGCCTGTTGTTCCTCGTGGCCAAAGATCTGGAGAGTGCGCGCCACCTGCGATACCGGCAGCACCAGATAGGCATCATCACCTTCCAGGATTGGGTCCTCGTTGCGCGGAACGAAGAGATTCCCGTCGCGAACAAGTGCGACGACAACCGCAGGCAAGTCGGGAAATAACTCGGCGAGTTGACTGAGCGGTGTGTTGAGAACGGGACAATCAGCGCCACAGAAAATACCCACTGCCATGACTTCTTGATCGGCAAAAGTCGCAGTCTCGAAAGCGCCGGGAAGCTCCAGTCGGCGCATCACCGACGTACCGACTTCAATCTCTGGCGAGATGATGTGGTCGATCGCCATAGCGTCGCGTGAGAACAGCGCACCGTACTTCTTATCTAGATACGCTTGAGCGCGGACGCGCGCGATGCGGGTGTGGACGCTGAATAGGCTGTGGGCGACCTGACAGGCGACCATGTTGACTTCGTCGTGCAATGTCACGGCAACAAGCATGTCGGCTTCGGCGGCACCAGCACGTTCCAGGATGTCTGGATGAGCGGCGTTACCGTGAATAGCGCGCACATCGAGGGCTTCGTTGGCGCGTTCGCACAAGTCCTCACTGGCATCGACGATCGCAACGTCGTTACCCTCGGCTGAAAGTCGTTCGGCGATGCCAGTGCCGACCTGTCCAGCACCGCAAATGATTATCTTCATTCAGCCTCGGTTTTTCAGTGCGACACATCGAAGATGTGCGCAGCGGGACTTTGGCGCGGCCTTGTCCTTAACTTGCCTGCCTGGCATCGGCCTGACGATGTTCTGATGATACACCCAGTGCTCGCAATTTGCGGTGGAGTGCGGATCGTTCCATGCCCACGAATTCAGCCGTCCGCGATATGTTTCCACCAAACCGGTTAATCTGGGCGAGTAGATACTCGCGCTCAAAAATTTCGCGAGCCTCGCGAAGCGGTAGTGACATCAAGTGCTCCGCACCGCCGTTAACCGGTAGCGGTACGCCCGAACCAATCTCGTCCGGCAGCATCTCAGCTGTAATGATAGCTCCTGTTTCGCCTCCTGCAAGGATCATCAATCGCTCGATATTGTTGCGCAACTCACGGACGTTGCCGGGCCAGTCGTGAGCCTGCAGGACGGCGATTGCGTCTTCGCCGATCTGGCGTGGTGATAGTCCAGAAGATTGCGCAAGTTGACCGACAAAGAATTCAATCAGGGACGGGATGTCGTCACGGCGCTCGGCAAGGCTGGGGACCCGCAGCGGGACGACATTGAGGCGGTGGAAAAGGTCCTCGCGGAAGCGGCCTTCGCGCATTTCCATTTCCAAATCACGACTGGTCGAGGAGATAATGCGAACGTCGACGGCAACCTTTTGGGCTCCTCCGATACGCAGGAACTTCTGCTCGACCAGAACGCGCAACACTTTGCCCTGGGTCTCCATCGGCATGTCGGCAATTTCATCAATGTATAGAGTTCCGCCATGCGACTCTTCCAGCGCGCCGACTTTGCGCGGTCCGCCAGTCCGGTCCTCGGTGCCAAACAGTTCCTCTTCGACCCGGTCGGGTGCCATCGCGGCGGCATTGAGCACAACAAACGGCCCTTCATTGCGATGGGACTTTTGATGGATCATGCGAGCGGCAAGTTCCTTTCCCGTGCCGGAGGCGCCGCGTATCAGAATGCGACTGTTGGTTGGCGCAACCCGCTCGACCTGACCACGGAGTTGATTCATGGCCACCGACTTACCGACCATATCAACCGATACATTGGATCGCTCGCGCAGTTCGCGGACTTCGCGCTTGAGTTGGGATGCTTCGAGGGCTCGTAACGTCACGAGTATGAGTCGATCTGCTTTGAACGGCTTTTCGATGTAATCGTAAGCGCCCCGGCGAATAGCGGTTACGGCTGTTTCGATGTTGCCATGCCCGGAGATGATGACTACCGGCAGTTCAGGATAGGCCTTCTTGATAATTGTCAGAACTTCAAGTCCGTCGAGCCGACTGCCCTGAAGCCAGATGTCAAGAATGACCAGTTGGGGCCGTCGTTCCTCAATCGCGCGCAGGGCTTCATCGCTGTCGCGCGCAAGCCGGGTTGCATGTCCTTCATCTTCGAGAATTCCCGCGATTAGATCACGGATGTCGGCTTCATCATCGACAATCAGGATATCTGCGGCCATATCGGATGCTCCTTGAGCTCATCGTCAATTTAGGTCGTTGGATGGGTGGCTTTGTTGTCGGCGGTAAAAGAGCCGCCGTCCGTAGTTGCGTCTCCGGCGATGTCGTTTGCAGTTTTGAGTGGCAACGTGATGCGGACAAGTGCACCGCGGGTTTCGCTGCTTTCGTCGTCGGGGGCATCTTCGAGAGTAAGCGTACCGCCATGCTGCTCCGTGATTTTCAGGACCATGGCGAGCCCGAGGCCGGTTCCCTTATGTCCCTTGGTTGTGACGTAGGGCTCGAGCAGGCGGGAGCGCTGGTGTTTGGGTAATCCTTGTCCGTTGTCGATGACTTCGACAAACACACGGTGGTTGTCTGGTCGAATACGGGTAATGACACGACCCTTCCAGTCCTTGGGTTGGTTGCCCGCTTCGACGGCGCTTTCAACCGACTCGGATGCATTCTTCACAAGGTTCGTCACGGCCTGAGTGATGAGGCGCCGGTCGATCGACGTCAGCACTTTTTCGTCGGGCATGTCGAGAACGTAATCGAGAGCTGTATTGGCTTCCCGGAATAGCACGACGGAGTCTTGGACGGCTTCGCGGAGATCTGTCGTTGCCATCTCGGGTTTTGGAATACGTGCAAAAGCTGCGAACTCGTCGACCATGTCCTTGATGTGGGAGGCCTGACGTTCGATTGTCGCAGTGAGTTTCTCGAAGGTTTCCCGATCGGTCTCGATCGTTTTTCCATACTTCCGGCGCAAGCGCTCGGCCGACAGCTGGA
>JAJFHK010000295.1 GCA_021775655.1 Filomicrobium sp.
GGAACCCGAAGAAAGCTATCGTGGCGACCGGCCCCAAGTGGGTCCCGGAACTCTATACGGAGATTGCGAGTGCCATGTCGGATTTCAATCCGCCGCCGCCCGAGCCTGATCTTCTGACATTGTTAGGCTTGTGAGTTCGGAGCGGTTCATTAGGCGCGGGTTTCTGAAAAGCGGTAGGCATCATGTGTTTCATAGTTGATGCCGTGCTTTGATTTGAGTTGTTCGATATATCTCAATTTGCGCGCAGTGTGCGGGCTGGCCACCCACTTCCCGACCATTTGCGGCTCGTTTCGAATGAGTGCAACAAAGTCTCTTCCAACACCTCGGAGATTGTCATGTTCTTGTGCGCTGCAAGATCGGCGACAAGTGCTGCCAAACGCTCTTCGATCCGTGCATCCAATGCTATTCTCCTAATTTCTATCGGTGCGCCTGCCCGAATGTTGGCTGCTCCAAAACGCAGATGGTAGCCGTTAAAATCACGCAGGTTGAATTCACGCATGTGCCACGGCTGATCTGTCGGCTCATCGAGAATTTTGACGCCATTGCCTCGCATCCACTCATAGGCCCCATCGACATCTTCGATCTGGAAATAAAGCCAGTGCCGATCCGGATTGGGTTCGCCGGGATAAAAGTGCACGGTCGCCTGGCCGAGTTCGACGGCCCCATGCGTTGGCGGATCGCCGTAGAAAAAGCGAAGCTCGAAACCTAGCTTCTCCTGATACCAGTCGGCAGTTTCTTGAACATCGCCAACGGGAATTGTCGGAAAAATTCCGACGCAATCGATATCGGTTTTTTCTTTATGGGTACCGGCTGTTTATTGGGACATGGCGGTTCGCTTTCCTCTTCGTACCCGCCCTACCGACTGTGACTTCTCACGCGGCCCACAGCAGATGAGCTTGATGCTAACTCTCCACTTATTGCGTTGGGATCAATTGAGTCACCCAAGGAACAGCGGCCCCTTCCGCTGGGCATTAGTGATTGTTGTCAGGGCACACAAAACCCGATCAACAATGCTGACGAGGGACGATTTCCATGACCGATACTTTCAAGACATCCGCCATCATCACGGTACTCTTTACCGCTCTGATGACCGTCGTATTCCTGGCTGCGCCGTCTTACGCGGGGCCGAATGACGGAACTCAGACAGAAGCTGCCGTTCAAAGCACGGCGACCCTGTAACCGTTCAATTGAATCCGGCAGCAGATTTCCAACGCTTCGTGACGCTACGCGTCGCATGCGGCTATGTCTTCGCTGCCCTCGTGGATCGATAAGTCAGTGATGGTCGGATTGTCGCCGGAGAGCGAATTCGATGGGTCCCATGTGATCTTGACGGTTTCGAAGCGTGCGCCGAGGGCGTCGTAAATGAGAAGCCGGCCGGCCAGCGACTCGCCTGCAGCTGCGATTTCCTTCAAAACTTCGACGGCCTGCAGCGTCCCGATGACCCCAACGACGGCACCCAAGACGCCGACTTCTGAACAATTGGCGACCGTGCCCGGGGGCGGCGCTTCGGGGAACAAGCAGCGGTAAGTTGGATATGGTTTCCCGCCGGGTCCTGCTTCATGTGGCTTGAATGTGGTGACATAGCCGTCAAAGGGACCAACGGCGCCAAACACCAACGTCTTTTTCGCCAGGTAGCACGCATCGGAGACGAGGTAGCGAGTGGCGAAGTTGTCTGAGCCATCACAGATAATGTCGTAGCGAGAGATGATATCCAGCGCGTTCTCCGCGTCGAGACGGACGGGATGCGTTTCCACGGTGATGTGCGGATTCAGCCTGACGATCGCATCTCGGCCGCTGTCGACCTTCGGTGCACCGACATGGGGCGTGTCGTGCAAAATCTGGCGCTGCAAATTGCTCAGGGAGACGACGTCGTCATCTACAAGGCCGATCGTTCCGACCCCTGCAGCTGCCAGATACACTGCGAGTGGAGAACCAAGACCGCCGGCGCCGCCCAACAGCACGCGGGCGGCCTTGAGCTTTTGCTGACCCTGGCCACCAACCTCTCGCAATACGAGATGGCGCTTGTAACGCTCTATTTCCTCAGAAGTCAGAGTCATTTCACGGTTCCTGGCTGTCGTTGCCCGATAGCATCCAGCTCCGCACACCGGGCTAACATCAATTCAAGGACAGGAATTCTGGCCTGCAGCCGCCATGGCCGCAAGGGCGTACTCAAATATGCAGTGTTGCCGCACACTTGCTAATTCCGTATGTATACCATCTATGCGGCGAATTGCTGCAGCGTAGGGCTTTGGAGCCCGAAGGAAAAAGGGACGGAAACATGATCAAAGGTTTCATCGCAACAGCCGCGGCTGGAGCCGTGATGCTGACCGCAAGCATTCATAGTGCCGCTGCGGAACCGCGTGACTATATCCTGGCCACTGCAAGTACTGGTGGCACCTACTATCCCGTAGGCGTTGCGATCTCGACACTGATTAAGGTGAAGCTACAGCCAAAGCAGAAGATCGGCATGTCGGCGATCAACTCGGCCGGTTCGGGCGAGAACGTCAAACTATTGCGCGAGAACGAAGCCCAATTCGCGATTCTTCAGGGCCTCTACGGCTACTATGCCTGGAATGGCAAGGGGCCTGTGGCATCCGATGGACCGCAAAAAGACATGCGCGCCGTTACGATGCTCTGGCAGAACGTCGAACATTTCGTGGTTCAGTCCGATCTTGCCAAGACCGGCACGATCGATGACTTCGCCGGCTTGAAGGGCAAGTCCGCTGCGCTTGGGAAGAAGAACTCGGGCACGATTGGATCAAACACGGTGCTGCTTGCCAACCTCGGCATGGACGTCGACAAAGACTTCAGCCTCGTTCACGTCGGCTATGGACCATCCGCTGATGCCCTACAGAACGGTCAAGTTGCAGGAATCTCGACCCCTGCTGGCGCGCCAGTCGGAGCAATCACAAAAGCCTTTGCGTCGATGGGCGACAAGATTACGTTGCTCGGATTCACACCTGAGCAGCTGAAAAAGGCCGATGGCGGCCTTGGGTTGTGGACACCGTTTAAGATTGCCGCCGGGACGTACCCGAGTGTCGACAAAGACGTTATGACAATCGCACAGCCGAACTTCCTTGCCGTTCGCGCGGACGTTCCTGAGGAAGACGTCTATCTGATGACCAAGACAATGTATGAGAACCTCGGCTTCCTCAATGCGATTCATTCCGCCACCAAAGCTATGTCGCTTGAAAGCGCAATCGCAGGATTACCTATGCCGTTGCATCCGGGCGCTAAGCGCTATTTCGAGGAAGCAGGCATCAAAGTTCCTGAAAATCTTGTGGCGCAGTGATCTTGCTAATCAAGTGATCTGCTAGGCAAGACTGTGTGCTGATTTGTAATCGGATGATACGATACTAAAGGGCGGCGAAGGCGACTGGCCATCGCCGTCTTTTTCGATGTCTAGGGATCTGAACAAGGAAACAAAAGCCAATGGCGGAGCAACAAGAAGAAGACGCCAGCGGTTCAGGCCTCGTCGGCCCAACGTGGTCAGGGAATACCAGCGACCGGGTCGTGTTTGTCATTGGCATCGCGCTTGCGCTGATTCACATCTACTTCAATGTATTCGGCGTGCTTTCGGGATTGTGGCGCAACGCGATCCACTTTGCCGGATTTGCATTCTTGTGTGCGCTCATCTACCCCGCCTTCCAGGGTCAATTCGCGCAGTCGCGCGCATTTAAATTTTTCGATGTTGTTTTTGGTCTGCTGGTTGCTGCATCAGCGCTTTACCTCATCGCGGCCGAGGATGCTGTCTATGAACGCGGCGTGCGGCTTAGTGCCCTGGAATGGACTGCAGGCGGCATTCTGGTCCTGGGAGCACTTGAGTACACACGCCGGACAACGGGAATCGTGATCCCGATCCTTATCATCCTCGCACTCACTTACGTGGGGTGGTGGGGGCAATACCTGACCGGTGTTTTCCGCTTCGGAGGCTTAAGTGCGGAGACGATCCTGTTCCGCTCGATCTATGGCGATGACGGAATCTTCGGCAGCATTGCCAGCATCTCTTCGTCATTCGTCTTCATGTTCATCTTGATGGGTGCATTTCTATTGCGCTCGGGCGGCGGAGCGTTCGTCATCGACCTCGCGCGCTCGGTGGCCGGCCGGCTGACCGGTGGGCCGGGTCTCGTCGCGGTACTTGCTTCAGGCCTGACCGGAACGATCTCTGGCTCGGCAGTCGCCAACACGGCCTCAACCGGCGTCATCACGATTCCCTTGATGAAGCGCGCAGGATTCCCGCCGAAGTTTGCGGCCGCTGTCGAAGCTTCTGCTTCGACCGGCGGGCAACTGATGCCGCCGATCATGGGCGCCGGTGCGTTTGTGATGGCGAGTTATACGCAGATCCCGTACACGACGATCGTTGCGGTCAGCGTGCTGCCTGCGATCCTTTTTTTCGCATCGATTGCGTTCTATGTGCGCATCGAAGCGAAGCGATCGGGTGTGAAAGCAGTCGAGGAAGACGTGCCGGGTTTCATGGACCTGATGCTTGGAGGCGGACTGCCATTCCTCATTCCGATCGGCGTTCTCATTGCGCTTCTCATTTACGGCTTCACGCCAACATATGCCGCAGGCATCGCGATCCTCTCCGTCATCGTTGCATCGTGGCTGACGCGCAATCCGATGGGACCGATGGCGACCCTTGAGGCGTTGGCTCTTGGTGCGCGCAATATGGTGATGACCGCCGTCCTCCTGTGTTCGGTCGGGCTGATCGTGAACGTTATTGCGATGTCCGGAATCGGCAACACGTTCTCATTGATGATCACGCAATGGGCCGGCGACAGCCTGATCATCGCAATTACCTTGATCGCACTTGCTTCTCTGGTTTTGGGCATGGGTTTGCCTGTGACGGCGGCCTATATCGTGCTCGGTACGTTGTCGGCGCCGGCACTGTTCGAACTCATTGCGAACAGAGAACTCATTGATGCATTGATGGCCGGCAATGTCGCCGAAGAAGCCAAAGCAATGCTGATGTTGGCTTCGCCGGAAGCAGCGGCGCAATTGGGTGCGCCAATGTCTGCTGACGCAGCGAAGGCGCTGGTCTCCAGCGTTCCTGGTGAACTGCTCGGCCCCGTGCGCGAAGCAGTAATCCCCGCAACGACACTGACATTTGCTCTTCTGTCTGCACACTTGATCATTTTCTGGCTCAGCCAGGATTCCAATATTACCCCGCCCGTTTGCCTTACGGCATTCACGGCGGCTGCTATTGCAGGGACACCGCCGATGGCAACCGGACTGACCTCATGGAAGATTGCCAAAGGCCTGTATATCGTACCGCTTTTGTTCGCCTACACACCATTCATCGGTGGTGATTATTTCGAGGTCCTTACCATCTTCGGCTTCGCGATTGTCGGGCTCTATGCGTTTTCGGGTTTCATGCAAGGGCACCTCGAAGCGCCGCTTGGATGGCCGTTCCGGATCGCTCTTGGCATCAGTGGAGCATTAATGCTGGTCCCGCTCGGTGTCCTCACACAGCTCGTTGGCCTAGCTGCGTTCGTACTGATCCTGGCACTCAACATCCGCAGCGATAAGGCATTGGTGACTGCTTGAGGACTGCCACAATTGACGTTTAGTCGGGGCAACCGTCGAAAACGTGGAAGGACCATAAAAATGCTGATTCGCAAGATCGCTATTGCCGGCACGCTCCTCGTTCCAATCGCCAGCGTTGCCGTCGCCGAGGAACGGCGCGAGCTGGGAGCACATGAGCATGGTCATGGCACCCTCAACGTTGCGATGGATGGGGATGTTGTAGGTATTGAGCTGCGAGTTCCCGGCACCGACATAGTCGGATTTGAGCATGAAGCGAAGTCCGACAAGGACAAGGCAGCCCTCAAGACCGCGATCGATAAGCTCGACGTGCCACTTGCGCTTTTCCAGTTACCTGCTGCCGCCGGCTGCAAGGTCACAAGCTCGAAAACAGAATACAATTTGGATCACGATCACGAGAATCGCGAAGATCACAAAGAAGAACACAATAAGGAACATGCAGACCACGACGGCGGCAAGCACGCCGATGAACACCACGACGAGCACGCTGAATCGAAGGAAGCAGAAGCCGAGCACGCTGAATTTCACGCCGTATACCAGCTCACCTGCACTGCTCCTGGAAAGCTGACTTCTATCGAATTTTCTTATTTTGGCACCTTTAAGAACGCTGAAGAGCTGGAGGTGAATGTCGCCACCTCGAAAGGCCAGTCCCAGTACGAGGTGACCCGCGACAAGCCGACGCTCGATCTTGGCGGCATCATCTAACCGCCGCGGAGGTGCGCCATCCGGCGAGAGAAAGCGACTGCGAATGTCTCGAGCGCTTCGAGCGACACCGGCGATGGGGCTGTCTCCGTCGTCGCTATGGACAATGTCCGATTCACTTGGCCGGGACAGCCGCGCTTCACACTAAGCGTCGAAAAATTCGCGGTAGCGAAGGGTGAAAGAGTCTTGCTGCTTGGACCGTCGGGGGGCGGCAAGTCGACTCTGCTCAGTCTGCTGGCGGGAATCGTTACACCGCAAAAGGGCCGTATCGACGTGCTCGGCAGCGATATCGCGAAACTGCCCGGAGCAGCGCGCGACCGGTTCAGGGCCGAACACTTCGGCATCATCTTCCAGATGTTCAACCTGCTTCCCTACGGGTCGATAACCGAAAACGTGCTGCTGCCCTTGAGCTTCTCGGAACGGCGCCGAGCGAACGTCGCGACGAATGGCGATCCAGCCAATGAGGCTTCCCGACTGCTCAAGCGGCTTGGCTTACCCGCAAGTGAGATCGTTCAGCATCGCGCATCAAACCTGAGTGTCGGGCAACAGCAACGCGTTGCCGCTGCCCGTGCACTGATCGGGCGGCCGGAAATCGTCGTTGCTGACGAACCGACATCATCACTCGACCGAGAGCGGCAACAGGAATTTCTCGAACTCTTGTTTGAGGAGACGGGCGCTGCAGGAGCGACCCTCATCATGGTCAGCCATGACGAAACCTTGGCCAAGTTATTCACGCGTTGCGTGCGGCTGGGCGACGTCGCCACCATCGAGCGGGGGGCTTAATGATCGTATTTCGGCTGGCTCTTCAATCGCTTCGTGCGCGATGGCTAACGGCATTGCTGTCCGTTCTTGCAATCGCTTTTTCCGTGATGCTCTTACTCGGGGTGGAAAAAGTTCGCACGGGCGCCCGGCAAAGTTTCGCGGATACGATATCAGGGACCGACCTGATCATTGGTGCGCGTTCCGGTGGCGTGCAACTTCTGCTCTATTCGGTTTTCCGGATCGGCAATGCCACCAACAATATGACTTGGCAGAGCTACAAGGATATCGCGGCATTACCCGATGTCGATTGGACCGTGCCGATGTCACTTGGCGACAGCCATCGCGGCTTCCGCGTGCTCGGAACCACGGATCACTTTTTCAAGCACTACCGATTTCGGGGCGATCAGAAGCTGGCGTTCGCGAACGGTTCAGCGTTCAGCGACATCTTCGATGCGGTGATCGGAGCCGATGTAGCGGCTGCATTAGACTATAAAATCGGCGACAAAATCGTTATCGGGCACGGGCTTGGTTCGGTTTCGTTCCTCGACCACGGCGACAAGCCGTTCCAAGTGAAAGGGGTCCTGGAAAAAACCGGCACGCCGGTGGACCGCACGGTTCACGTGTCTCTCGGCGCCATAGAAGCGATCCATGTTGACTGGCAGCAAGGTGCACCCATTCCCGGACAGAGCGTTTCTGCCGAAGACGTACGCCGCATGGATCTGACACCACAGTCGATCACGGCCATGTTGGTTGGTTTGAAGACGCGACTTGCTGTCTTCCGCGTGCAACGGGCGGTCAACGACTATGCTCCTGAACCGCTATCGGCGATCTTGCCGGGAGCAGCGCTGCAGCAGTTATGGGGACTCGTCGGTGTTGCCGAAACAGCGTTGGCCGCCGTGTCCGCGATGGTCGTCGTGACGGCGCTCCTCGGTATGGTGACGATGATTTTGACCACGCTCAACGAGCGCCGCCGGGAAATGGCGATCCTGCGCTCCGTCGGAGCGAGCCCGGCAACGGTACTTGGACTATTGGCAACAGAAGCGGGTGTCCTGACGTTGGCAGGGGCTGTGTTGGGCACCGGGCTGCTTTATGCTGGGCTTGCTATTTCCAGGCCGTGGATCGACCGGGTCTACGGGTTGAACCTACCGCTTGCAGCACCGACATCATGGGAGTTGATGACGCTTTGCGGGATTGTGGCCGCTGGGGTCCTTGCCGGATTTGGGCCCGCCTTCCTTGCTTACCGGCGCTCGCTTGCCGACGGCATGACCGTACGGGTTTAATGTTGAGACAATCGTGAAGGCGATCGGCTTGGCGGCGCCGCAATCTAGGGTAGGGTTCGCCGATGAAGAATCGAACTTGGTTGAACGAGGCTAAGTCATGAGCCGCGAAATAAATCTAGTCGCAGCGAGCCTTGCGGTGGTCTTTGTCGTCGCGGCGATCGTGCCAGCATATGCAGATCCCACGCGCGAGCTGAACTGGGCAGATCTCGTTCCCAAGACCGCGAGGGCCGCAAAGAAGCAGCTGAAAACATTCTTTGGCCCGCCTCGCGGTGCAGCTGCGGAGAGCAAGCCTGCTTATCTCGACAGTTACGATATCCGGTCGCGCCCCGAGGACATTGCTGGTGCGCCACCGCCGCGTCTCCCCGAAGGCAAGTTCATGTCACGGCCGGTCAAGCGGAATGGTTCATCGCCTCCTGAGCTCAAGACCGAACTTGACGGAAAGAACGTCAAGATCGGCGGCTACGTCGTGCCACTGGACTTCACGGCGACCAAAGTCACCGAATTCCTTCTGGTTCCGTTCGTCGGCGCCTGTATCCATGTGCCGCCACCACCCGCGAATCAGATCGTTTACGTCAAGGCAAAGAACGGTTTTACGGTGAAGGGTGAATTCGATCCCGTCTATGTGACCGGCAAGATGTCGGCCAAGATCACGCCGACCGGACTTGCGGAGACTGGATATACGATTCAGGCGGACACCGTGGAAGTGCGGGCGAAATAGCGCGTCGAGCTGAATCCCGGCGCGCAAGTCGCCGGTGACCCGTTGATATTTTCAGCTGCAATAACCTGCTGTTAGCGCTGCCCAACGTCCGTCAACAAGCTGAAATTAACGACTTGTTTACCGATTCACCCCACGCTCTTCCTGGGCTGGGGGGCGACAATCATGGCATTCGAAAAATCGCGGATGGCGTTTGCAGAACTGACTCATTCGCTTGACGAGGCAGCGGAACGGCTTGAACGCCTTACTGCAAACATTGAAGAGAGCTTGGCAGGAGAGCCATTTTTCCTTTCCGCGCCAGAAAATATTTTGGATGGCGAGCCCCTCGAGCCGGAAACGATTCAGATGTTTCAGGGCCAGTAGATTGCACTGTGCACAGACTGTGACTGACCATGTGCGAGAGGCCGGCTGTGTCCGCATTACAGGACCAACCCTACATGATGATGATTTCCGTGTTCGTCTCGAAGACCGAGACACAAACCGTATGAATTACACTGTTGGGGTTATCGTATTGCATCGCCAGGATCGGCTTTCGCTTCGCCGGTGAAGCAGAGGGTAGCCGCCGCCTTCGATTCATCACTTCCAGCTTCGAAACCCTCCCGCCGCGCCATGTCGCCGGTTGTGCCAGTATCGAGGGCAACGCGTATTCAATCCACAGGCACCAGATAAAGAATGAGGCAAGTTGCTGCCAAGACACCTGATGGTGCGTTTTCGCGCCAGCCCCGAATGGCTAGAGACGATCGGCGTGCGGATCAGTTATGCAAGTGTAAATTAAATAGTATTTTGAACTATACATAGAATGTCTACGACATATTGTACCACCCTGCGCGGCAGCGATTTAGGTGTACTTTCATTTTCTCGACTGCAACTGCTTTATCTTGCGTTGCTATCTGCGTCACGGCTCCCAATGCTCATGCCGAGTACATGTCATCGCGGGCATGTTCCGTCGCACCGACTGATCATGGAACACTGGGCGGCTCGACATCTGCTGCGGTTGGCATAAGTGGCAACGGCCCGGTTGTCGTCGGACTATCGCAAATTTCAGGGGATCTTGCCCAACACGCCTTTCACTGGACCAGCAGCGGCGGCATGCTGGACCTTGGTACGCTTGGCGGATCCGAATCAATTGCGTATGCCGCAAATTTTGATGGATCCGTCGTTGTGGGCGCAACAAGTCTTGGATTTGATTTTCGCGCTTTCCGTTGGACCGCTGCACGCAATTTGATCCATCGCACGGCTGACCAGTCCGTACTTTATAACAGCCACAAGGACGCCAATCCTAGGAACGCGAAGAAGCCGATGACGTCGGTGGCGGTGGTGATGAGGACGCCGGACGCCGGCGCCGGGTCGAGGTCGTAGTAGTCGAGAAGGATCGGCACGAGAATTCCGGCGACGGCGGCGACCAGTAGG
>JAJFHK010000296.1 GCA_021775655.1 Filomicrobium sp.
GACAACCAGCGGGAAATGATCGTCGAGTTTGCCTTCGATGACTTCCTGGGCCGCTGTGACAATAGCCTTTCCGAGCTTTTCGTCGAGTTTTCCGAGTGCCATGTTTGTTTCGGCGGCAGCGCGTTTGACGATGCCGAGCGCCCGGACAATCGGAGCGGGCTGTTTTTCCCAGCCGATCTTGAAGTTGCCGAGAGAACGTTGTGCCTGTGCGCCCCAATAGCGGTCGGCTGCGACTTCGATTGGTCCGAAGGTGTCGGATTCCGTGCGGGTGGATTGGGTGGTCATGCAAAGTCTCCTTAATTGCCCAACACTCGATAAATCGGTGTTGAAACCCGAGGTCCTTGGTGCTGGTGAAACCAGAAGCCATCTGGGTGAATTTGTTGGAGATGTCATACACCGCAGCAGCGGGACTGCGCCACCGGAGACTGAGTCAGCTTTGGTCGTAGTCGAGACCTGCAATTCGGGCGCTGACTACCCTTGAACTGCGGATGTGCCCAGGGGACATAAGTCGTAATGACGGGGGAGAGGAGTGGGATGCGTTAGGGGAGTAGTCGTGGGCCTACTTCTTGCGGAAGGCATCGAGGCTGACGATTTCGGCGCCAGCGGGTTCGGCATCCGGATCTGCTTCTGCTTCCGATTGGGAATCGTTTCCGGCTGTAGCAGCCGCTGAGTGCTCATCGGATTCGGCGCCGGGGTGTGGGACTTCGGCTTGATGATCTTCCATCAGATCGCTGTTGCGTCGGGCGATATGGGAGATAGTTGCTGGTTCAGAGGGAAACTGATCCGGCAGCATTCCGTGGTCTGGCTCTGAGAAATTCTGCTCGAGCGAGGTGACGGAGAGGTCAACCGCATCGGCGTTGAATTCGGGGTCCTCGAATTGCAGCCCATAGCGAACGGAAGGATCGAAAAAGACTTTGATAGCCGAGAAGGGAACGACAACACGCTCGGGGATGCCATCGAAGGTCAGCTTCACTTCGAAACGCTCTTCACCAACCGACAGGTCCCAGAAGCGGTGCTGCAGGACGATTGTCATCTCGTTGGGGTACTTCTCGCGAAGGCGCTTCGAGATCGAAACGCCAACCGAGTTGGTATCGAAAGATATGTAGAAATGGTGCTCACCGGGCAGGCCGGTTTTGGCTGTGCGCTGCAAGACCGTACGGACGAGGCCGCGCATCGCTTCCTGGGACAGTACCTCGTAGTCGATCTTTGACTCGCTCGTCATTCTGTCCCGCGTGATCGTGGAAACCCGTCGTTTCCGCTCTGAATTCGGCTTGCGCCTTTTTTCCCAGTCCTATGTCTTCGGCGAAACCGGGGTGGCCGGTCAAGTCGAAGTGGAGGGCTTCTGTTGCCCGGCGCCCTCCGAACCGCGCCTTACCCGGCTAGGGGTAAGGGCTTAATTTGAAGCTTTAGGCACTGCATTACGCAGCGACAGCAGCCTCAGCATAGTTGTCATTTGCAACTACTTTGATGGCCCGATAACGGCGGTACCATGCCGAGCAAAAGCTAAACCCTTTACACCCTCGTCGATCCTATTTCGCCCCCATCAGATGCCCGCTTTGTACTCCCCAGGCTACCAGACTGGGGATCTGCGACGGGCATGTGGTGGAGGCGCCGGGTACCGCCCCCGGGTCCGAATGGCTTATTACGGCCGCGTTTATCGCCATAGCCGGCGAACCGGCACAAGTAATATAAGTCGTGGCGTCGCGAAAAAAAAGTGCCGTCATGCGAATGGGTTGGGGGTTCGTCCTTGATGCAACTATTTTCCGTCATCGTTAATCCTGGCCGGTGGTCGTGATGTGCAGCACTCGGCCGCAGTGCTTGCAGTGTATGGCGTCGGTGTCATGGCGGGTAAGACCGCAATCGGGGCATTCATACACCGTTCGGATGGGTCGTACGACGGTTTGTACGAGGCGTAAGAAGAGCGCCACTCCGAGGAGCAGGATCATCACAGACAATAGCCTTCCACCGGAGCCCTGGAGGGTAATATCGCCGAATCCGGTGGTCGTCAGGGCAGCTACCGTGAAATAGAGCGCATCAATGTAGTTCGCAATTCCGGGGTTGGTTTGGTGTTGTGTGACGTAAACGAGGGCGGTCATGACAAAGACAAAGACCAATAGGTTGATCGACGACTGGATCACCTCTTCGTTACGGCGAAAGAAGCTAAACTCCTGGCGCAGGTCCGCCAGCACGCGATAAGAGCGCAATAGCCGTAAAGCACGCAGAACACGTAAGAAAAGGAAACTGCCGAAAATGGCAGGGGCTAACAAGCTGATGATGACGATGACATCGGCCCAAGTGGCCAACTGCAAGAGGAATCGGCGGCGATCGTATGCGATCCACCAGCGCAATCCGACGTCGATGGCGATCAGGACGGCAACTATCGCATCGGCAATCAAGACCCAATATGCGTGTTCAAATAGGGATGAGCCAACGAAGAAGATTATTGTGAATATGTCGAAACCCAGGATCGCATAGCGAAACCGGCGAGAGGCTGGTTCGTGGCCATGGTATAGGCCGCGAAGGTAGGCGTGCCATGTGGTTGTTGTTCCATTTGCGCTGTCGTGCGAAGCCATAGCCTTAAAGCCTGTTTTCAGCCTGTCGGGGGACAGGTGTCGAAATTGCGAGGGATTATGTCAACCGCGATGATCAGCCCGGTAAGTACTGAAGCACCGCTTTATCACGCTGAAACGGGCTGGCCGCCGGTTCGCGCCGTTCTCATGGTGCTGGTGATTCTGGCCGTGTCGGCGATTCTTGGAATTGCAGTTTACCTCGTTGTCGGAGCCATGATTGATCCGAGCATGGCATGGTTTGAAGACGAGTCGCTAATGCCCCAGTGGTTGATGCTTACTGGGCAATTCGTAATGCAGATTTGCTCGTTGCTACTCGTTTGGTGGGTTGCGGGCTGGTTTCGTAGCGACCGCCAGGCGGTTCTGGCGTTGTACAACGTGCCTGGTGGTTTGCCGACTATTGTGAAGTCTTTCTTGTTGCTGTCCGTGATCTCTGGTGCTTTCACGATTTACGCGCTGTATTTTGCTAGCGAGGATGTGCTGACCGATCTGGGGCCGATGTGGCCACTGATGAAAGGGGAATACTGGTGGTTGATGGCGCTGGTTGCGGTTATCGGTGCGCCATTGTCGGAGGAGTTCGTATTCCGGGGGTTTCTGCAATCGGCTCTAGCGAAATCTGCACTCGGATTCTGGGGCGCGGCGCTGATTACGAATACTGCTTGGACGGCGCTGCATGCCGGCTACACCATGACCGGATTGGTGGATGTATTCATTGCTGGTTTGGTATTCAGCTGGCTTCTGTGGCGAACGGGCAGCTTGTGGGTGCCAGTGATTTGTCACGGGCTCTATAACGGGCTGATTTTTGCGGTGCTTTCGGTCCTAGAGATGCCGGAAGGCTTGCCTGGCTTGCCGGTCTAGATTGATGCGCCCGAGAATCGGGATTAAATAGGCCTCATGCAGCAATACCTCGATCTCATGAGACGTGTTCGCGACACTGGTGTGCGGAAGGAAGACCGCACGGGGACCGGGACACTAAGCGTATTCGGTCACCAGATGCGTTTCGATCTCGCTGACGGTTTTCCGATGGTGACGACGAAGAAACTGCATCTGAAATCTATCATTCATGAGCTCATCTGGTTTCTCGGCGGCGATACGAGTCTCGATTATTTGAAGAAGCACGGCGTCACGATCTGGGATGAGTGGGCACGTGAAGTTCAAATGGAGCCTTCCAGGTTAGATGATCTGGGCATCGATTATGATGCAATATTGGAGGCTCGAAAGGGCACGGGAGAACCAACGACCTGTCTAGAGCTTGGACCTGTCTACGGTAAGCAGTGGCGTCGTTGGGCTGTGCCAGACAAGAAAGATGAAAGTGGGAATTTTGTTCCACAACCTCCTATCGATCAAATCGATGAGCTGATCGAAACGCTGAAGTGTGACCCGGATAGCCGCCGGATGATCGTGTCGGCGTGGAACCCAGCGGATATTCCTGACATGGCGCTGGCGCCGTGCCATTGCTTGTTCCAATTCTACGTCGCCGATGGACGGCTTTCCTGCCAACTTTACCAGCGCTCAGCGGATATTTTTCTAGGCGTGCCGTTCAATATTGCCTCATACGCTCTGCTGACGTTGATGGTCGCGCAGGTCACTGGGCTGAAGCCTGGTGAATTTGTCCACACCTTTGGTGATGCGCATCTTTATCTCAATCATCTGGAGCAGGCCAAGGAACAGCTTTCGCGGACACCGAGGCCCCTGCCGCAGATGAAGCTAAACCCCGCTGTGAATTCGATTTTTGGTTTTCGATACGACGATTTTGAACTCACCGGTTACGACCCTTATCCGCATATCAAGGCACCCGTGGCGGTGTGAAGCGCGATTTTCAATGGGTATCTACTGACCGGAATTGATCTGTCTCGATATAGTCCGGACAGATTTAGTTGTGCTGACTAGTGAGTCTGAAGTGATCTAATGCTTCTGAGAGGCGAGGATTGCGACTATTTCCTGTACTCTTGGTTCGTATTTGTCTTCCGTAGATTGCTGGATGTGCTGGTCGTGCGCCACAGTTGGTCGATGTCGTAAAGGCAGAAGACAACCAGCTGACCTGTGACCAAATTGTCGCTGAATTGAAATCCAATAATCAGAGAATGACGGACCTTGCCAAAGAAGAAGGCTGGAAGGTCACACAGAACGTCGTCGCGGGGGTTGCCGGTCTTGTCGTTCCGGTACTGTGGATTGGTATGGATTTCCAAGATGCTGCGGGCAAGGAAGGCAAAGCATTGTTGCAGCGCAACGAATACTTGACGTCGATAGCAAAAAACCGCTGTGGTGGAGCTCCCTTAACCACAACAAGTGTGTCTCCCTCTGCCGAACGAAAATAAGGTTGGAGAACGCCATTTAGCTCGCGTGAGTACTTTGCGAAACAAGAACAACATTGCGGTCGCATTCGTGGTCGCTGTCGCTGAGAATGGGATCATTGGGCGGGACGGCGGGTTGCCATGGCGGTTGTCATCGGACTTG
>JAJFHK010000297.1 GCA_021775655.1 Filomicrobium sp.
AACGATGCGGATCTGCAGACGACCGGCACAAGGGACAGCGAGTGCAATCTGCTGGATCTTCGCAGCTGCGCTGCTGTCTCCAGTGCTCGCACAAGTTCCCTTCGATGCGGCGAGTGACCGGCGACTTGGCGACTACCTCTACTTCCAGTCATTCGGGCAGCCAAAAACGCCTTTTGAAGATCTCGAGAGCGTTGGACAGGTACGTTCAAACAGTTCTGAGTATTTCAGGTCGGAGCTGGCGACCTGCGATGCAAAAAAAGACACCTGCGATGCTGACAACGTCTATGAGTTGGCGGATAGATTTTGCCAGGCACTTGAGTTTCACGAAGCGGCAACATGGCGCGTCAGCAAGGACGGGGACGAGTTGGTGTTGCA
This sequence comes from Filomicrobium sp., assembly GCA_021775655.1. Classification (GTDB taxonomy): domain Bacteria; phylum Pseudomonadota; class Alphaproteobacteria; order Rhizobiales; family Hyphomicrobiaceae; genus Filomicrobium. Next base: position 376 of record JAJFHK010000297.1, read on the forward strand.
CTGGGCCGTCTGCGGACTAAAGAAGTGATTTTTCAGCGTTACAACGAAAATTGATCGTCCTGAATGTCGCAACGGCTCATTCGAACCCAATTTTGCCATTCTCGGTCAACAATCCCTATACAATACCGGCGTCCTTAACGATTTGAAGTGCTTGGACCGGTTGGGGGATTTGGTGCGACACGACATGGCAGCGGAACACCTTGAAAAGGGTTTTCCGCCATTTGACAGCTTTCCGCCGAGCCGCTTACAGCGGCTCGCGATCGGACTTGGCCAGTGGCTGCCACCAACATACGCCGGGCGGCGCGCTGCCGGCTGGATTCGCGGCTTTGTCCAAGCCTCTGCTGACGCGCCGGTAGATGTCGAAGTATTGGGCGTGCGCATGCGATTGCGGCTCAACGACAATTCATGCGAGCGCCGGCTTCTTGTAACGCCGCACTTCTTCGAACCCGACAGTCTTCAGGAACTGGCTCGGCGCGTGGGTCCCGATATCCGATTTGTCGATGTCGGTGCGAATGTCGGAACATATGCACTCCTCGCCGCGCAAGCCGGTGGAGACAGGGCTAAGGTCCTCGCCATCGAACCCAACCCCGGGCTCACCCAACGCCTTCGCGAGAATACATTTCTGAACGGCTTCAATATTGCAATCGAGGAATTTGCGGCTGCCGATTTTAACGGGACTATGACGCTCAGACGGGATGGCAATAATCTCGGGGCGTCGACGATGGTTCCGAAAGTCAAGGTGCGTTGGCAGGAACCTCCGATGGAGGTTCAGTGTGCCAAGATTTTCGACCTGGTCGCAAAGCACGGGTTTGATCGTATCGACATTATGAAGCTTGATATCGAGGGCGGAGAGGATAAGGCGCTGATGTCGTTCTTGAAGGAAGCTCCCGAACACCTGTGGCCTGCATTCCTTTTGATCGAAGACAGTTCAGATGTTTGGACGCTTGACCTAAGGTCAGAACTTCTCAATCGTGGCTGGTCGCATGTAGAGGGCAGCGGCAACCTTATGTTCGCCCGCAACTGAGCCAATCCGCGGCGGCCGATACGGACTATTTCGCCAGCCGCCGCTCTTATTTTCGTGCTTCCAGAAATGATCAGATCTCGCCGTTCAGGCCCTTCTGGAAATACTTGTGAACGATCTTATCCTGGTTTTCGAGGAGCCAATCGATAGAAGGCTCGAAGGTCATCGCCTTCTTGATCGCTTGGTGCGTCGCCTTGCGGTGGATATCGAAAAGGACTTGGTGGTCAAGGTCTTCGATTTCCGCAACCATAGGGTTCAACCATACCGATACAATGATACCGAGATCGTTGGCCTTATCCTTGGGGATGTCGCCGGCGCGGACGGAATCAAGGACTCCCATCGAGGTCGCGTACTGCACCGTGCCCATCAAAATGTTGGTGTAACGCTCGTTGTCGACGGTCACCTTCGACACGCAGATCGTTGGAGGGCGCACCATGATGTCGGTATTCATAATCGCGAGCACGCGAGAGTGACCCTTGACCTGATCGCCGAGCAGGTTTGCGAACGCTGTTCCGAACGGGCCGTCCATTTCGCCGATGGCAACTTCAGGTTCGGCTGCCGTGCCCGGAGGACCTCCGGCGACAAGACTTTCTCCAACGCGAAGGACGATGCGATCGCTCATGTGTGTCTCCTTGGTTTTGTGGGTGAGTTTGGTGAGGTGAGTAGCAACGTGAACCGCCGCGGTCAGTCGATCCGCGGGAGGGGTAGCAGGTGCAGGCCAACGGGGCAAATGCGGACAATCCCAGCTACCCTGGCGCGGTAGATATAACGCTCAAGCTGCCAAATAACGTTGGGCTTTAGCGTTAAATCAATTTCTGGTGCGGATACTTCGGCGGGAAAACTGATGCGCCGGGGCGTTCATGTCGATTATTGAAATATTTAACAAGCTGTTCATGGCATCTTTTGGCTTGGCGGTCGGTGGCGGGATGTTAGCCTTGTTATGGCGCCGCGTGGCGACCGTGCGGTGGCAGCCGTTGGCGGAGGTCTATGGCAAGGTTAATGAAAATCCTATTGCGAAACGGCAAATGCAGACACTCATCTTCCACGGTGTCGGCGTTGCCTTTGAGAGCTATCGCGGCATCGCCGTCGTCGGTGCCTGCGAAACAGGGGTGAAGCTGAGCCTCTATCCCCCGTGGTCAGTTTTTCATACTCCGCTGTTTATTCCGTTTAGCGATATTTCAGTACGCGAACGACAATGGTTTCTCTTTACGGCGGTCGAAATCACGACCCGTAAAGTTCCGCAGGCAAAGATCGTTGTCTATCCGGAGCTGTGGGATTGGATCGAGATCCAAGCCAAGGCCAACCACAAACCCGACGAGA